>JBEKAW010000282.1:0-3193 GCA_050015715.1 Candidatus Krumholzibacteriaceae bacterium | reverse complement strand
TCATGAGGATCACGGGCGTCGATTACGCGAATCCCGCAAACGTGCATCAGGTGGACAGCGACATCTGGAGCGTCGACGTCGCGACGGGGGAAAAGGCGCTCATCATCCACACCCCCGGAAACGACGACAACCCCGTCGTCCTTCCCGGCGGGAAAGAGCTCCTGTTCACGTCGGACGAGAGCGGCGTCACGAATCTCTACAGGGGCAGCCTCGAGGTCGGGAGCTATTACCGGTTCACGGATCTCCTCGGCGGGATATTCTCGTTCTCGTACTCGGACGCGAGGGACCGTCTCGTCTACAGCGCCTTCAACTCGGGGGGGCTCGATCTTTTCATGATGGACGGTTTCGCCGAGAAATCGAAGGCCTCCTTTTCGACGGGAGGCCCGCTCATGGCCGAGCTCGAGAAGGCAGCCGGCCCTCCGGCATCGGCTCCGCCCGCGAGGAGCGCCGCCGCCGACACGCTTGTGCATATGGCGCATGCCGGCGATACGCTACGGCCGCCGGTCGCCGGCGGGGGAGGCGCCGCAGCCGAGCCCGGCGGCGTCCACGGAAGCGTCACCGTAAAGGCGGCTCAAACGGCGCAGACCGAGCCGCCGGGGATCAAGGTTCCGCCGCCGCCCTCCGCGACAAGCGAAGTTCCGCAGGTTGTCGTCGACGAGGACTCGAAGGAAGACATCCAACCCGACACGCTCCAGGCCATCCGGCGGCGGCTCGAACGGGAGATCGGCACCGTGCAGCGCTACCACGCCAAGTTCGCGCCCGACTACGTCGGGGACATGATGGGCGTCGGCTATTCGACCGGATTCGGCTTCCAGCTCTTCAACCAGATCGCGTTCAGCGATCTTCTTGGAGATCATCATCTGTCGGTCGGGTTCAATTTCTTCCGGTCGATCGAGGACAGCGATTTCCTCATCACGTACCAGTATCTCAAGAGGCGCATCGATTACGGCGTCGGCATCTTTCAGTTCAAGAACTACCTCAACTCCCGGGTTTCCTCCATCGGCGAGTCGTTCATCGACTATCAGCTCTTCACCGAGCGCAACTACGGGCTCTTTGCGGATGCGAGCTACCCGTTCTCGACCTTCACGCGGGCGGACCTCGAGTTTGAGGGATTCGTATCGGAGCGGACGTTCTTCGGGACGTCCGAGGAGAACTCCGACCAGTATGTGTTCTATCCCGAGACGACATCGAGCCGGAACCTGCTTCAGCCGACGTTCTCGATAGTTCACGATTCGGCGTATTTCTCCTCGTTCGGTCCCGTGATCGGGACGCGCTGGATCCTGAGCGCCTCGAAGGCGTTCGCCGTGACGGGGGCGGGGATATCGCGCTCGACGATCTTCGGCGATTACCGGAAGTATATGCCCCTCTTCTACCGGAACTATCTCGCCGTGCGCGGCATCGGCGCCTACGGCGGGGGGGACGATCCCCAGTACTTCTTCCTCGGTGGTCCGCTCACGATGCGGGGCTTCGATTACCTCCAGTTCAGCGGCTCGCGCATGCTCCTCTTCAACGTCGAATACCGCTATCCGCTCATCGACGCTCTTATATTCGGCTGGCCCGGACGGTGGGGATTCCAGGGAATCGGGGGTACGCTCTTTTTCGATGCGGGCGCGGTCTGGGGGCCGGGAAGCTATGTTGAACCCCTTCCGGATTGGCTCAAGCCGCGCGTCGTCGACTTCAACAACGTCAAGCTCCCCTTCTACACCGACTATGGCATCGGCGCCTACATGCGGCTCGGCTACCTGATTCTGAACTTCCAGCTCGGCTGGCCGACCGATTTCAACAGGACCGGCGGCGCAATGTTCCACTTTTTCATCGGACCCCAGTTCTGAGACGGTCTCTCGAGTTTCCCGGCAGTTTGGACGCGTGGAGTTGTATGGACAAGCTCAACCCGCAACAGAGGCAGGCGGTGCTCGCCACGGAAGGCCCCGTGCTCGTCCTCGCCGGCGCGGGGAGCGGGAAGACGCGGGTCCTCACCGAACGCATCGCGCACCTCATCCGCGATAAGGGCGTCTCGCCGGAGCGCATCCTCGCGTTCACGTTCACGAACAAAGCGGCGGGGGAGATGCGCTCTCGCGTCGAGCGTCTCCTCGGGCGGGGAGAGCTCCCGTTCTGGATCGGCACCTTTCACGCGACGGGGCTCAAGATCCTCCGGCGGGAGGCCGGGCACCTCGGTCTCCGGAACAACTTCGCCGTGTTCGACGAGGACGACTCCGCGCGTCTCATCAAGGACGTCATCAAGGCCGCGGGCTGGGGCCTCGACGAGAATCCCGTCGCGGTCGTGCGCGACCGCATCTCCCGCTGGAAAAGCGGCCTCGTGACGCCCGCGGAGGCATTCGAGCGCTCCGGGGACCCGATCGAGGAGCGGCATGCGGAGCTCTTCAAGGCGTACATCGCGGCGCTCGGAAAGAACAACGCGCTCGACTTCGACGATCTCATCTCCCGCGTCGTCGAGCTGTTCACGGCGCACCCCCGCGTCAAGGAGCGGTACGCGAGACAGTTCCAGTACGTTCTCGTCGACGAGTTTCAGGACACGAACACGATCCAGATGCTCATGATCGACGCCCTCGCCTCGCAGCACAAAAACCTCTTCGTCGTCGGCGACGACGACCAGGCGATCTACGGGTGGCGCGGCGCGACGGTCGACAATATTCTCCAGTTCGATCGCGTGTACGAGGGCACCCTCGTCGTCAGGCTCGAGGAGAACTATCGCACGACGAACGCGATCCTCGAGGCGGCGAATCGCCTCATAGAGCACAACAAGGGACGCAAGGGCTAGACGCTCTGGTCCTCGAAGGGGAAGGGTGAGAAGGGAAGGCTCGTGTTCGTGGAGGACGAGGAGGAGGAAGCCGCGGCGGTTCGCGAGACGATCATCGGCCTCCTGCGGTCGGGCTATCGGAGGAGCGACATCGCCATACTCTACCGGACCCACGCGCAGTCGCGGGCCATCGAGAACGCGCTGCGGACGGGGGGCATGCCCTACCAGATCATCGGCGGGGTGCGCTTCTACGAGCGCCGGGAGGTCCGGGACCTCCTCGGGTATCTGAAGCTCGTCAACAATCCGAACGACAACGTGAATTTCAAACGCGTCGTCAACGTGCCCCGGCGCGGTATCGGAGACGTGACGCTCGCGCGGCTCGAGCGGTCGGCCGGCGAGCGGAGCCTCCTCGTCGCGCTCGGCTCCGGGGATCCT
>JBEKAW010000281.1:0-3214 GCA_050015715.1 Candidatus Krumholzibacteriaceae bacterium | reverse complement strand
GTCGCGCGAGCCAGCTCAGCCGTATCTCGATGCTCGATTCGGGACAGAGCTCGTGGCAGCAGAGGCACTTGATGCATCTCTTGTCGATGATGCGGTACACGGCGCCTTCCTTCCGTATCGTCTGCACGGGGCAGCTTTCGGCGCAGAAGCCGCAGCCGGTGCACGTCGCGGGATCGATCACGGGTTTCACGCGCACGAACGGCGCGACGAGCCTCGCGAGCGGCCGCGGCACGAGCTTCATGGCCCTGTTCGAGGGGAGCTCGAACCCCCCGGCCCGCTCTCCGGCGCCGTCGCCGACGAGCGAGAGCGCCGCGAGGCGCCCCTCGCCGAGCCCCATCTCGGAGGCCATGCGGGTCGTGTCGATGAAACCTTCCGGGTAGCCGATGACCCGCGCCGCCGCGGCGTCGACCGCGACCGCGTCCTCTCCCGCCATGAGGAGACCGAGCATGCGCGGCCGCCCCGAGCTCGGCCCGTTCCCCTCCATGGCCAGCACCGCGTCGACGATGTTGAGGGACGGCGTGACGAGCTTGTAGAGATGGACGAGCATCTCGGCGAACTCGGCGGGCTTCGGGTAGAGCTTGTGCTGCTCCCCCTTGCGGAAGCCGGGCATCACGCCGAACATGTTCTTCACGGCGCACGTGAGGAGCGTGAGCGAATGGGTCTTCAGCTTCGGCAGGTTGATGATGACGTCGGCCTCGAGAACGCTCTTCGAGATGTAGAACGTGTATTTCCCGAATTGAATTCCCTTCGAGCCCGAGGCCTCGAAGTTCACGAGCTCGATACCCGCCCGGCGCGCCATCTCTTCCATCCCCGTGTTCGCCCAGACGCGCTTGATCCCGCGGATCGCGCCGCCGGGGCTGTCCCCGATGAACGGAACGGCGCCCGCGCGGCGGACCTCCTCCGCGACCGCCTCGACGAGATTCGGATGCGTCGTGATCGCCCGTCCGGGATCCTTCGCGGAAAGAAGATTCGGTTTGAGGAGAACGCGCTGTCCGCTCTTGACGAACGCCCCGATCCCTCCGAGGGGCTCGAGAACGCGATCGAGCGCCGCGCGGATCTCCGTCGCCTCGTAGCCCGCGCATTTCACGAGAGCGACCGTCCTGCGCGTCGCCGTGCGGACATCGTTTCCCGTCGTCTGTTCCATTGGTGCACCGTGCGTCAGAATTTCTTCATGGGCGAAGCGAGAGCGAACGTCCCGCCCCCGCAGGAGTCGACGATCCCCCGCATCTCGAGAGCGAGAAGGAGCGGGAGCGCGATCGTAGGGGAAATATGGCAGAAACGCACGATCTCATCAATATGTTTCGGGTTCAGGTCGAGCGCCGAGAGCACGGAGCGCTCCTCGGCGGTGAGCTCTCCGTCCGGCGCCCCGGTCACCCCCGGTTCTTCGCGCCGCGCGACGAATGTCACGAATGGAATCTGGGCCAGAATGTCGGCGACGCCCTCGACGAGGGTCGCCCCCTCGCGGATGAGCTTGTGCGGCCCCCTGCTTCCCGCGTAATCGACCGGCCCCGGCACGGCGAACACCTCGCGGTTCTGCTCGCACGCCCACTGCGCGGTGCCCATCGCGCCGCTGTCGACGTCAGCCTCGACGACGACGACACCGAGGGAAAGCCCGCTGAGGATCCTGTTTCGTTGGGGGAAATTGTGCCTGAGCGGCGGCGTGCCGAGGGGAAACTCCGAGACGATGCATCCCCGCCGCGCGATCTCCCCCGCGAGGCGCCCGTGCTCGGGAGGATAGACGAGATCGACGCCGCAGCCGAGGACCGCCGAAGTTCCCCCGGCGCCCGCGAGCGCCCCCTCGTGCGCGGCGGCGTCGATGCCGCGCGCGAGACCGCTCACGACGTGCACGCCGCCCTCCGAGAGCTCCCTCGCGAGCGCGCCAGCCGTGATCAGGCCGCGTCTCGTCGACCGGCGCGAGCCGACGATACAGATCACCGGCCTCGAAAGCGCCACGAGATCCCCTTCATAGTAGAGGAGCGGGGGCGGCGCCGCGATCTCACGGAGAAGCCGCGGGTAGGCGTCGTCCGAGATCGAGACGAGCCCGTAGCGCCCCGACTCGAGCTTCCCGAGCTGGTCGTCGACGAACGCGCGATCGCCCGTCCGGATCGCCCGTCTGAGGCGCCTGCTGAGCCGCTCCCTTCCTTCCGCGCTCGCGAGCATCTCGCCGATCCTCTCGAGCGCCATGCTCCGCGAGAGATCGACCCACGTCCCGGAACCCGCTCCCTTCGCTGAAATGATCTCGAGCCACAGCCGCGCCGCGTCCGAACAGACCATCATCCACCTCCCGGCGATCATGAACCTCTGAATGTGAGGGGCTGGACGCTCACGCGGATCGGGCATGCCCGTCGTCCACCGCCTCCTCCCCCATCGCCCGGCGTCCGGGACGGGCCTCGGGCCCCGTCACCGACGCATACGGATTCTACCACTGGCCGGATCTCGTTTCAAGGCGCCTCTCTCGGTATGACGCGGAGCGCCCTCGCCTTCCCGTCGCGGAGGACGCGCATCTCGTGCTCCGTGCCGGGGGGCTGCTCGTCGAGAAACCGGAGAAGATCGTCGACGCCCGCGATCGCCACGCCGTCGAGGTCGAGAATGATATCCCGCGGGCGGAGCCCGGCATCCGCGCCGGGGCTCTTCGGCATGACCTCGGTGACGATTGCCGCGCCTTTCTGGGCGCGCTCGAGCACGCGCGCCGCGTGCGTCGAGAGCTCGACATGCTGGCACGCAACTCCGAGGTAACCCCTGTTCACCTTGCCGAAGGCGATCAGCATCCCCGCCACACGTTTTACCGTGTTGATCGGTATCGCGAAACAGATCCCCTGGGCCGGATAGATGATCGCCGTGTTGATCCCGAGAACCTCCGCATCGGAATTGAGGAGCGGTCCGCCGGAGCTCCCCGGATTGAGCGCCGCGTCGGTCTGGATGACGTTGTCCACGAGACGGCCGGTGTTCGTGCGGAGCGAGCGTCCCAAGGCGCTCACGACGCCAACCGTCACCGTGCACTGGAAACCGAAGGGATTCCCGATCGCGACGGCGAGCTGGCCGACCCTGAGGGAACGCGAGTCCCCGAGGCGCGCGATCGGCAGATCCCCCGCCGCGACGCGAAGCACCGCGATGTCGGTCGCCTCGTCGATGCCGGTGAGCTCCGCGGAAAATCTGCGGCCGTCGTTCAGAGAAACCGCGGCCGCGGCGGCCCCGTGCGCGACGTGCGCGTTCG
>JBEKAW010000280.1:0-3232 GCA_050015715.1 Candidatus Krumholzibacteriaceae bacterium | reverse complement strand
TCCGGCAGGTGCCCCTTTTCGCCTCCCTCATGCGTCCCCGGTGGACCTCCACGCTCAGGTTCAAGTTCGCGCTGCGGGCGACGCTCGGGCTTTTCGGCCTCATCGCGTTTGTGTGGGCGATTCTTTTCTACCGGCAGACGCTCGAGGTCCACGGGCGGTTCGTGCAGGCGTGGCTCCAGCGCAAGGCGATCGCCGAGAACATCGCCGCTTCGAGCGAGAACGCTCTCGCCGAGGATCAATTTTCCGTCGAGCGCACGAGGCTGAGCGACACATTCATCAAACAGATCAGGAAGTATCCGGAATTGAGGTACATCAAGCTCGTCGACGCGAGCGGCCTCGTCGTCTCATCGAGCAACGTCGACGAGCTTCTCACGAAGTATGAGATTCCGGCCGACGCGCGCGATCTCCCGCAGGGCGGCGTGATACGGACGGTCCGGATGAACGACGTCGGCGCGATCAGGGAATTCCAGCAGCCCGTGTACCGCGCGGGCGCCGAGACGCGGGGAGGCGAGCCCCTCGGACGCGTCGTCATGGGGGTCTCGGAGACGATGGTGACGGAGGACATCAACGACCCGCGCCCGATGATCACGCTCCTCCTCATCGGCGTTTTCGCGGCGGGCGTGGCGGCCATCTACCTTCTCATCGCCATCTTCGTGAGACCGATCCAGGCCTTGACCGACGGCGTCCGCGCCATCGGAGAGGGCTCGCTCAACGACGAGATCAAGATCGAGGGCCCCCGGGAGATCGGGGAAATCGCCCGGGCGTTCAACGAGATAACGTCCAAGTTCCGGGATGCGCAGAAGAACGTCGTCGAGCAGGAGCGCCTCCAGAAAGAGATGCAGGTCGCGCAGGAGATCCAGCATACGCTGCTCCCGAAGCGCGTTCCCGAGATCGGCGGCTACGATATCGCGAGCTACTACAAGGCGGCGAAGGAGGTCGGCGGGGATTACTACGACTTCGTGAAGGTCGACGACGACAATCTCGGCGTCGTCGTCGCGGACGTTTCGGGAAAGGGAGTGCCCGGCTCGCTCGTCATGACGATGATCAGGACCGCGCTGAGAATGGAGGCGCGCGGGAACTACTCCGCCGCCGAAGTCATGGCGCGGATGAACGACTTCGTGACGGAAGATATGAAGAAGGGCATGTTCGTCACGATATTCTACTCCATCCTCGACTCGAAGAACCGCATCATCAGCTACGCGAGCGCGGGACACAACCCGATGATCCTCTATCGCGCCGAGACGGATGAGACGTACTTCCTCAATCCCCGCGGGTTCCCCGTCGGCATCAGTCTCCCCGACGATACGCTCTTCCGCCGCTCGATCGACGTCGAGAAGATAAAGCTCAAGAAGGACGACATGCTCGTCATCTACACGGACGGCGTCACGGAGGCGATGAACGAGGCCCGGGAGCAGTACGGGGAGGAGCGTCTCATCCAGCTCATCAAGTCGAGCGGCAAGCTCTCCCCGCAGGCGTTCATCGACCTCCTGAGCGACAACATCAAGGAGTTCACCGGGGACGAGCCGCAGAACGACGATATCACCGTCGTTGCGATCAAGGAAAAGCTCATGGCGGACGAGGTCCTCTACGGCATCCGCAAGAGGCTGCTCGACCTCGTCGAGATCCAGGGCGTGTCCGTCGCGGAGGCGTGCCGGACGATGAAGGTGTCGCCTTCCACGTACTACCGGTACAAGAAGCGTCTCGTCGAACTGGGCGACCGCGGGCTTCAGGACAAGACGCTTCGCCAGGAGCAGGATATCCGGCGCGTGAGCCTCGAACAGCGAAAAGAGATTCTCGAGATCATCAAGACGAACCCGAAGTTCGGGGCGAAGAAGATCGCCGCGGTGTTCAACGGGAGCAAGGAGGAGAAGGATCGTCTCTCGACCGCGATCCTCTACGACGAGTTGAAACGGATACGTCTCAACACGTACGAGATGCGGCTCGAGTACCTTCGCCGCAACAAGCTCATCAGCGACGAGGATTTCAAGACGATGATGGCCGCGCACGCGCACGCCGAACCGTCGCCGGTCGAGCTCGCCGAGGGAACGGCTCTGCCGCCGTCGGCGGAGGAAACGACGCCCCGGGAGGCGGAGGCTCCGCGCGCTCCCCGTCCGCCGAAACCCGCGAAAGTCGCCTCCTCCCGCCTGCATGAGCGGCGGGTCAGTCGCGAGGCCGGGCTCGAGACCGGCGAGGCGCGGCCGGTCGAGGTCACCTCGGAAGAGCTCGAGGGAGGGATCGTCGTTCTCCGGGTCAAGGGGCACCTCGACTCCTCGTCCGCCGGCGAGCTCGAGGGGATCCTCGAAAGCGTCTACGAGTACGGCTACCGCAAGATCGTCGTCGATCTCAAGGATGTCACCTATATTTCGAGCGGCGGCTGGGGAATATTCACGGGAAGGGTGAAGTCTCTCAGGGAAGGCGACGGCGACGTCGTGCTCGTCGGGATGTCCCCCGAGGTCTACGACATCTACGAACTTCTCGGCTTCCAGGAGATCATCATGCAGTTCAGCGATCTGGAGGAGGCCATTCAGTACGTGTCGCTTCCGCTCGAGGACCGGCAGGAGCGGCTCGATGAGGTGTCGCGGCGAAGCGCCGCGCTGAAGCCTCTCGAGGTCAAGCAATCCGCCGAGTCACCGGCCGGACCCCAGCTCCTCGAAGTCGCCGGATCGGAATCTCCGTGGACGCCGCTCAAGATCGAGGCGGGAACCGTGGGAGAACGGGGGGAGATCACGATACTGTATCTCGACGGAGTCATCGACACGGTGAGCTGCGTGAAGCTCCGCTCGGTCATGGACGGCTTCGTCGACCGCGGCACCGTGAAGCTCGTCGTCGACATGTCGCGGGTCGAGTACGTGAGCTCGAGCGGGTGGGGCGTCTTCGCCTCCCGCATCAAGGATATCCGGGAGCGCGGCGGGGATATCAAGATTTTCGGCATGGACGAGGAGGTATCGAGCATCTTCCACATGCTCAGCTTCGACTCGATCATGCGCTCGTTCGGCGTTCTCGCCGAGGCCATCGAGAACTTCAAGAATGCTCCGCCGCCGGCCGAGGGCTACGAGGAATCGCTCGAGGAGGAAAGCGCTCCAGGCGAGTCCGAGGGGCCCGCGGCGACCGGAATCCGGACCCCGGACGTGGAAAGGGCCGGACCCGCCCTCGCGATCGGCGTTTCGAGGACGAAGGAAGGCGGGAAGGGAACGATCGTGCTCACGGTGGACGGCGCCGTCGATTCTTCGAC
>JBEKAW010000279.1:0-3243 GCA_050015715.1 Candidatus Krumholzibacteriaceae bacterium | reverse complement strand
CCTCGTAGTGTGAAAACTCCTGATGGTGCACGCCGCGCCCCTGCGTCATCGACCGGAGCGACGTCGAGTAGCGGTGGAGCTCCGCGAGCGGCACCTGTGCCTTGATCTTCTGCGTCGTATCTTCCTGTTCCATTCCCTGGATCTTCCCGCGCCGCGCGGAAAGGTCGCCCATGACGTCCCCCATGAACTCGCCCGGAACGAGCACCTCGACGTTCATGATCGGCTCGAGAATCACCGGCTTGGCCTTGAGCACCGCGGCCTTGAAACCGAGGGAGCCCGCCACCTTGAACGCGTTGTCGGAAGAGTCGACCGCGTGGTACGAACCATAGTAGATCGCCACCCTCACGTCCATCACGGTGTATCCGGCGAGCACGCCCTCTTTCATCGCCTCCCGCACGCCCTTCTCGACCGCGGGAATGTACTTCCCGGGCACGACGCCGCCGACGACCTCGTCGACGAACTCGAACCCGCCGCTCCGCGGAAGCGGCTCGAGCCTGAGGTAGCAGTCTCCGTACTGCCCGCGCCCGCCGCTCTGCTTCTTGTACTTGCCCTGGGCCTCGGCCTTCGCGGTGATCGTCTCGCGGTAGGGAATCCGCGGCACCGCCATCTCGACCTCGACCAGGGATTTCCGCTTGAGACGGGCGAGAAGCACGTCGAGGTGAAGCTCGCCCTGTCCCGAGAGAAGCATCTGCCTCAGCTCGGCGTCGAGCTCGAGTTTGAAGGTCGGATCCTCCTCCTTGAGCTTGGCGAGACCGGTCGCGATCTTGTCCTCCTCCCCCTTCACCTTCGCGACGATCGCGGTCGTGAGCGTCGGCTCGGGGTAGACCACCTCGGGAACGACGACGGGATTGCTCCGGTCGCAGAGCGTCTGGTTCATGCGGGTCACCTTGAGCTTCACCGCGGCGCCGATGTCGCCGGCCTCGATGGACTCGGCGTCGACCCGGTTGCGCCCCTGAATGTTGTAGAGCTGCCCCATGCGCTCCGTCGTATCGAGGCTCGAGTTGTGGTAATCCTTGCCGACGCCGATCTCGCCGCCGAAAACCCTGAAATAGTTGAGATCGCCGACGTTCTTCTCCGAGAGGAACTTGAAAACGAACGCCGCGGTCGGCGCGTCGGGGCCGGTCTTCATCTTCGAGACCGCGCCCGAGCCCGGGGCCTTGACCTCGATCTCGGCGCGCAGCTTCGGCGACGGAAGCATCGCGACGATCGCGTCCATGAGCTGGTGGATCCCGATGTTCTTGCCCGCGGAGGCGACGTAGAGCGGCACGAGCGTTCCCGCCGTGCAGCCGTCCGCGAGCCCCTTGCGAAGCTCATCGTCCGAGAGGGAAGCGCCTCCGAGAAACTTCTCGAGCAGGGAGTCGTCCGTCTCGGCGGCGAAATCGACGAGCTTCTGCAGGTACTCGTCGACGTCCCCTTTCATGTCGGCCGGGACGTCGGCTTCCGTGAATTTCCCTTCACCCGAGTAGACGTACGCCTTCTTCTTCAGGAGATCGACGACGCCCTTGAACGATTCACCCTGGCCGATGGGAAGCTGAACGGGCATGACCTTCGCCCCGAGCTGGCTCTGCGCGTCCGCGAGGGCCTTCTCGAAATTCGCGTGCTCCTTGTCCATCTTGTTGAGGCAGACGATGCGGGGGAGGTTATACCGGTCGAGGTACTTCCAGGTTTTCACGGTCCCGACCTCGACGCCGCTCTCCGCGCTCATGACGACGACGCCCCCCTCGACGACGGGAAGACACGAAAGGACCTGGCCGACGAAATCCTCGTAGCCCGGCGTGTCGAGAATGTTGACTTTCGTCTTGGCGATCTCGCAGAACGCGACGCCCGCGTCGATCGATATGACCTTCGATATCTCCTCCGGCGAGGAATCCATCGTCGTCGTGCCGTCCTCGACCCTGCCCATGCGGCTGTTCACGCCTGCGCCGAAGAGAATCGCCTCGGCAAGCGTCGTCTTGCCCGAGGCCTGGTGGCCGACGAGGATCACGTTGCGCAGCTTGTCCATTCCGTACTTCTTCAAAACTACCTCCTCTGAAACCTCTCAGCCCGTCCTCGCGCTGAAACTGCCTCCGATCCAGATCATGATGACACTGATGATCCATATCGGCAGCACGGGAATGATCGCCGCCTTCCGCGAAATCTTGAAGACCGCCGCGATGCCGAGGATGAGCACGATGTAATACCATATCTGGAAAATACTGAGGCTCTGGAGGACCGCTCCGAGGAGCCCCTTTCCGTCCCCTACGAGCGGAGCGAGGCTGAGGCTGAATTTCATGTCAGCGGCCGACTCGATGCTCTCGGGGCCCCGCATTCTGAGAATGACCGTTCCGATGATCTGTTCGATAATTGAAATGATGCCGCAGAATGAGAGAAGGCTCAGGGTCTTCTTGAAGCTCGAACGCGTGCTCATGATGTTGACGCACAGGTGCGCGATGCCGGCCATGATGAGGTAGATGACGATTATGCCGAGCGGCACCACGACAAGCCCCACCGGCGCCCATTTTCCAAACTGCTCGGCCGCCTTCTGGAGCTGTTCCTCGCTGAGGTTCTGCATTTTGAGCTCCATCACCTTCCGCTGCAACGGAAGCATGAAGTAGCTCGTGATCATCATGACGACACTCACAAACAGGTAAGGCTTCCACCAGGTGAGCCCCGCGTCGATGCGCGCGAAGACCTTGAAGGGATCGACGAAGATGTCGATGATCGACTGGAGAAAACCGCCCTTCGGCGCTTCAGCGACCGCCGCCGCGATCGGCTCCTGCGGCTTGTTCGGATCATCCGCCATCATGCACCATCCTTGAAAATGGCTCTGTCTCCCGGCCATACTACGACCCTGGGAATCCCCCGAGGGATTGAAACGACAAACATAGAACACTTTTGCGTGTCTGTCAAAGGATTTAGCGGAGGGAGGCGCCGCGCGGAGCCGCCCGCCGGGCGGCCCGGGGGACCGGAACGAAGAAAGGGCGGCCGGCGCCGCCCCGTGCGGTCGAGCGATGGGTCCCGGCCGGCAACCGCGGGAGCCGGCCGGAACCTCTGCGATCGTGCTGCTTCGTCTACTTGCGTCGATCAAGGTCGTTGAGGCGCTCTTCCATCTTCTTGAGGCGCTCCTGGAGCGCCTTCATCTCCTCCTTGAGCTTGGAGGCTTCATCGCTGCTCTTCCTGCTCATGTATTGATCGAGTTTCTCCCGTGCGGCCTTGTCCTGTTCGAAGGGAGCCGAGTAGAACCGGTACACCGCCTGATTCTTC
>JBEKAW010000278.1:0-3255 GCA_050015715.1 Candidatus Krumholzibacteriaceae bacterium | reverse complement strand
TCGGTCGAATCGTCGTGCGCGGCCTCGGCCGGCGCGGCGGAAGGGGCTCTGCCCGCAACCGCCCTCGCGGCGTCCGGCGGGCCGGCGGATGCGGCTTCGGCCCCGGCATGCGGCGCTCCGGCGCTTGGCGCCGCGGCGGCCGGTTTTCTCTCGTCGATCTTCTTCATTCCCCGTTCGACGATGGACATGAGGTAATCCTTGATCTTGTCGAATCTCCGCGCGAGGCCGCATTGGAGGAGCCCGAGAAGGTCGTCGTCGGGTTCGAACCCGACCGGAGAGTCGACCTTCGCCTGGCTCGCGTGCTGCGAGGCGTCCATCGCGAGGAAGAACGCGAGCCCCGTGTAGCGGGGGGATACTTTCGCGGCGTCGAGCATAGCGTTGATCGCGGCCTGGAAATCCTCCTCGCGGAGATAGATGAGCGCCTTGAGGTAGAGGGCGTCTGCGTGGTTCTTGTCGAGCGATATCGCGCTCTCGATATCGAAAAGCGCGAGCGTCAACCGGTTCATCTTGTAGTTGAGGAGCGCGTGCTTCTCGTACAGGAGCGGGCTCTTGCCCATGAACGCCTCGAAGCGCTGAATGAGATTCTCCGCCATCATGTACTCTTCCTTGAGCATGTGGCAGTTGAGAAAATTGTAGTTGAGCTCGGGGTGATAGATTTTGAGGTTGAGGCCCTTCTTGAACATCCGCTCCGCTTCCTCCTTGAGGCCCACCTGGTACAGGAGCACACCGAGATTGTTCATCGTGTCGGCGTCGGCGGAATTGAGCCGGAAGGCCTGGAGGTAACAGAGGGCGGCCTCGTGGAATTCGCCCCGTATGTGGTACACGCACCCGAGGAGACGGTACGCCTCGGCGTTCTCGGGATTCGCCTCGAGCGTCCGCAGGAACGCCTCGGCGGCTGCGTCGGGGTTTCCCTCGACGACGTGGATCTTGCCGATCTCGATATGCACGCGGTCGGTGTCGGGCATATCCTGGAGCGCCTTCTGGAACTCCTTGAGGGCTTCCTTGACGAAGCCGCGCTCCCGGTACGCGACGCCGAGCGTGAAGGACGTGCTTTCGAGGCTCGCGATCTCCTTGCCGGAACCCGCGCGCGGGACGTCGGAAGGGCCGTCCTTGCCGCGGTTCGACAACGCGAGATTCGCCTCGGCGTTCTGGAACGACGGGTTCAGGCGCGAGGCCACGCGGCTCTCCTCGAGAGCCTCCTGGAGCTGACCGTTGTCCCCGAACGCGAACGAAAGGAGGAAATGAGACCGCCAGTAGTCGGCGTCGAGCTTGATCGCCGCGTTGAGCTCGGCGATCGACTCGTCGGTGCGGCCGAGGTTGTAGTACACCTCGCCGAGATCCGTGTGGAACACCGCCGACTTGGCGAAATTCCCCGCGATCGTCAGATAGTGCTCGAGCGCCTGCTGATAGAGACCCTGCGCCTTGAGCGTCGTCGCGAGATGGAAGCGAGCCATCGTGTGGTCGCCGTTCTTCTCGACGACGGCGCCGAGCATATCGGCCGCCTCGCGGAAACGCCCCATGTTCTGGTAGCTGACGCCGAGCCTCAAAAGGGCCTCGAAGTTCTCCGGATCCCGCTTCACCTCGTCGCGCCAGAGCCGCACGTCGGAATCCTCGAGGCCGGTCTCCGCGAAGAGATACCGGAGATTTTCCCGCGCGAGATCGAATTTGGGGTCGACCTTGAGCGCCTCCTTGAACTGCTCCATCGCCTCCGCGTACATCCCCTTGCGGAAATAGAGCACGCCGAGATTATTGAGCGCTCCGGGGTCGCTCCGCTCGACGCGGGAAGCGAAGCTCAGGAGGACCTTCCGTTCGTCACCCTTGAGTTCGGGCATGTCCCGTCCTTTCACCGGACCGTCAGGCCGTCGGCACCTGGTTGAACACCTTGGCGATCACCTCGACCACGCGTGCGGCGTTGAAGGGTTTGATGAGAAAATCCCGCGCGCCGGCGGTGATCGCTTCCTGGACGAGCGCCTGCTGGCCGAGCGCGCTGCACATGACGACCTTCGCCTGCTGGTCGAACTCCACGATCTTGCGGACCGCATCGATGCCGTTCATCTCGGGCATGATGATGTCCATGGTGACGAGGTCGGGCCTGAGCTCCATGAATTTCTCCACGGCCTTCACGCCCGTATCCGCTTCACCGACGACCTCCATCCCGTTCTCGACGAGGATATCGGAGATCATCTTCCGCATGAAAATCGCATCGTCAACGATAAGTACCCTGAGTTTCACTGGTGCGCTCCTTTCCTGTCAGTCGACGCCGATGGCTTCAAAAATAGTCTCAAGCGAATCCGCGGTCGGAACAAAGAAGAGAAAACCCTTGCACTCGTTATCGCCGAGCGTGAACGCGGTCTCGAGGACGAGAGCGTAATCGGATTCCATACTGAGATCCACCAGCACCGAATCCATGACGGCGCCGAGCATGTCGTGGGACACCTGCGGCACCGAGTGCATGAGCTTCTTGTGAACGAATGCGGCCAGAGCGTTCAGGTAACATCCGCACATGATGTTCCCGATCTCCCTGAGAACGCTCAAAGAGTACTCGTCCCAGACTTTCTCTTCCCGCTGCGGCTTTCCCGTCGCGAGCTCGACGAGCCGCATCGACTCGGGATGCGGGAAGATGAGAAACATCATTCCCCGGAACTTCTCGCTGTACCCCTCGAGGTAGACGACGGACACCATCGATTCGGGACCGTTGAAAAAGTTGTAGATGATCTTCACGGGGATAAGGTCGACGTTCGTTATGTTGACGTCGATCCGCTTCTTGAGAAGCTTCGAGAGCCCCGTGACGGCGTGCCCCGAACCTATGTTCCCGAGCTCTTTGAGAGCGTCAATTCTCAAGTACGAGGGCCTTTTGATCGGACTCATACGTGCACCTTCCTTCAAAGAGAACGTGTGGATCCCATATGAACGCCACCTTGCCGCTTCCGAGGACGGTCGCACCCGATATCCCCCGCACGCCCCTGAAGAGCGGCGGCAAGGCCTTGATGACGATATCCTGCTGGCCGATGATCTGATTGACGACGACGGCGATCCGGCGCTTCCCGGTATCGACGATGATGACCTTCGCGTAGCGCTCCTTCGTCGACTCGAACGGCAGCCCGAAGATCTCGTCCGGCATCAGGACCGGGACGACCCCGTCGCCGTCGTCCAGAACGAGCTCTCCCCCCACACTCTTGAGCGAACCCTGCTCGAACCGGCCCGTCTCGCTCACGTACTCGATCGGGAGCGCGTGAACGTCCGGACCTACGGAGA
>JBEKAW010000277.1:0-3267 GCA_050015715.1 Candidatus Krumholzibacteriaceae bacterium | reverse complement strand
TGCCCTACATCAAGGCGGCCCGCGAGCTCAAGACCAAGCCCACGCAGCACAGCGTCAAGGCGCTTCTCGAGATCGGAATTCAGCCGGACATTCTCATATGCCGCACCGAGCGGCCGCTGAACCACGACATCCGCAGCAAGATCGCCCTCTTCTGCAACGTCGACGTGAGCGAGGTGATCGAGGCGCGCGACGTGCCCTCGATCTACCAGGTGCCGCTCCAGTTCCGGAAGGAAGGGCTCGACGACATCATCTGCCAGAAGCTCGGTCTCGTCTGCCCGCCCCCCGACCTCGTCGAGTGGGAGAAGATGGTCGAGACGATCTACTCGATGACGGAGTCGGTCGAGATCGCGATGTGCGGCAAGTACGTGAACCTGCACGACGCCTACAAGAGCATCATCGAGAGCTTCACGCACGGGGGCGTCGCGAACGGCGTCCACGTGAACGTGCGATGGGTCGACACGGAGAAGATCGAGCAGGAAGGCGCCGAGGCGCACCTCGCCGGCGTCCACGGCGTGCTCGTGCCGGGGGGCTTCGGCGACCGCGGGATCGAGGGAAAGGTCATCGCGGTCCGCTACGCCCGCGAGAAGAAGATCCCGTTTCTCGGCATCTGCCTCGGTCTCCAGATAGCGGTGATCGAGTTCGCGCGCGACGTGTGCGGGCTCGAGCGCGCGAACAGCGCGGAGTTCGACCCCGACAGCCCGCATCCCGTCATCGACCTCATGCTCGAGCAGCGGAGCCGCACGATGATGGGGGGCACGATGCGTCTCGGCGCCTATCCGTGCCGCATCACGGAGGGGTCGCTGGCGCATCGCCTCTACGGAGAGCTCGAGATCAGCGAGCGCCATCGCCACCGCTTCGAGGTCAACAACGCCTACCGCAAGGTGCTCACGGACGCCGGTCTCGCCGTATCCGGGGTCTCGCCCGACGGCGAGCTCGTCGAGATGATGGAGCTTCCCGAGCATCCCTTCTTCATCGGCTGCCAGTTCCATCCCGAGCTCAAGTCGCGGCCGAACCGCGCGCACCCGCTCTTCAAGGGGCTCGTCGGCGCGGCGAAGGAGTACAAGCGCGAGCACGACGACGGGCACGAGGCGCCGACGATGGTTCACGGGGAGGAGTGGAGGGAGGGTCGGTGAATGGATGCCCTTCGGATCGGCGGCCGCGCGGTAACTCCCGGTAAGACTCCCATTCTCATCGCGGGCCCCTGCGTTCTCGAGAATCTCGACGACGCGCTGCGCGTGGCGCGCGAATGCGCGGAGGCGGCGGCGCGGGAGGGATTCTTCTACCTATTCAAGTCGAGCTATCTCAAGGATAACCGGTCGTCGATCGACTCGTACACGGGCCCCGGCCTCGACAAGGGGCTCGAGATGTTATCGGCCATCGGCGCGAAGGCGAAGGTGCCCCTTCTCACGGACGTGCACTGCCGCGAGGAGATTCCGAAGGCCGCCGGCGTCGTCGACGTCATCCAGGTCCCCGCGTTTCTCGTGCGGCAGACGCGCCTCGTCGCCGCGGCGGCGAAAACGGGCAAGATCATAAACCTCAAGAAGAGCCAGATGCTCTCACCGGAAGAGATGGCGAATGCGGTCGAGAAGGCGCGCTCGTCGGGCGCCGGGGGCGTCATGGTGACGGAGCGAGGAACGTTCTTCGGCTACAACAATCTCGTCGTCGATTTCACGGCGTTCCCGAGGATGCGTCCCTTCGGCGTGCCTCTCATCTTCGATGCGACGCATTCGCTCCAGCTCCCGGGCGGGCTCGGAACGAAGTCGGGCGGGCGGCCGGAGTACGTCGCCACGCTCGCGCGCGCGGCGGTCGCCGCGGGCTGCGACGGGATCTTCATCGAGACACATTTCGCCCCTCTCACGTGCAAGTGCGACGCCGAGGCGATGCTCCCGCTCGCGGAGCTCCCGAAGCTCCTCAAGGAGCTCGCCGCAATCTTTAAGCTCGTCCGGGGCTTCGAGGCATAAGCCACAACGAAAGTTGAAACTTCCTCTTGACAGTATGTACAATTGTGCATACAATCATTCCATGGGGTTTACGTGGGATGCGGGGAAGGAGGAGGCGAATCGGAGGAAACACGGCGTCGCGTTCGCCGACGCAATCGGTATCTTCGCCGATGCCGGGGCGATCATAATTCAGACGGAATCGCTGGAAGAAGTGCGATTCGTTGCCCTGGGAGTTGACCTGCTCGCACGAGTTGTCGTTGTCGTCTACACAATTCGCGGCGAACATATTCGGCTCATTTCGGCCAGAAAGGCGACGCGAAGGGAGCGCTTGAGATATGGGATTCAGAATGAAGAAAGAGTATGATTTCAGCAAAGGAAAGAGAGGTCCAATACTTCCGATTCCCCCGGGGAAGACGCGCATCACCATACGGATCGATGATGAGATACTGGATTGGTTCCGAGATCGGGTGAACGCGGCAGGAGGAGGGAATTATCAAACTCTCATGAACGACGCCCTGCGCGAGTACATTCGCAGAAATGAAGACTCGATCGAGGAGAAGCTGCGGCACGTCGTTCGGGAGGAGCTCGCGAGATACCGCACGCGGCGGCGAACAAAGTAGTTGATTTTGCCGGGGCAAATCCGCAATCTTTGATAAATCAATCCATGAAAGCGTGGCGACTATGGCAGACAAACGTAAATTTGACGTGAACGGTTCGACCGCCGACGAGACGCGCGGCGAGCGCCCGAAGGTACGCGACGTCGAGGAGATCGGCCGCGAGGTCGTCGCCGCCGAGATCCGCGGGCTCCATGAGCTCCGTCTCTCGATCGGCGCCGAGTTCCGCAAGGCGGTCGCGCTCCTCCTCGAGTGCCAGGGCAAAGTCATCGTGTGCGGCATGGGCAAATCGGGGATCGTCGCGCGGAAGATCGCGGCGACCCTGAGCAGCACGGGCACCCCCGCCGTCTACCTCCATCCCGGCGAGGCGGCCCACGGCGACATGGGGATGATCACGAAGGACGACATATTCCTCGCCGTGAGCAAGAGCGGGAAGAACGACGAGATCACGAAGCTCCTGCCGTACCTCAAGGCGATGAAGGTCAAGATGATCGCGATCACGGCGACCGAGGGGAGCCCGCTCGCCGACGAGTGCGAGATCGTTCTCCTCACGATGGCGGAGAAGGAAGCCTGCCCGATGGACATCGTCCCGACGACGAGCACGACCTCGGCGATGGTCCTCGGCGACGCGCTCGCCGTCGCGGCGCTCCAGAGCCGCGATTTCAGCAAGGAGGACTTCGCCCGGCTTCACCCGAGCGGCGTTCTCGGCAAGC
>JBEKAW010000276.1:0-3290 GCA_050015715.1 Candidatus Krumholzibacteriaceae bacterium | reverse complement strand
CGGGACCCCTCGCGCTGCGCGATCGTCCGGATCGAGGGGGAGCCGTCCGCGCGCGACTGGTGCGCCCTCATCGGGAGTCTCGGCGCGGGAAGCGGCGTCTTCGGCGCGGTCTCGAGCGGCGAGGCCGATGGGAAGTTCGCGATCGTTCCCCACGCGATCGAGGGCTCCGTGCCCGAGACCGGCCATTTCCGGCTCGCGCTCGAGAGGAGCCTCGACGACGGGGACGCGGTGGCGATGACACGGGTTCTCTCGGAGATGGCGAGCGTATCCCCGGTGAGGGAACATGCATCGTGACACGACGAACGCGCCGGCGGGAACGATTCCACTGGCCCTCCAGGTCATTCTCGGCGCCGCCGTTTTCTGCACCACCTTCACGATCGCCGGCAGCCAGACGGCGTTCGGCCTGAGCATCGTCCTCTGGATATTCTTCGGTCTTCGGGGCGCAGCCGCCGCTCCGCGCCGCACGATGCTCGACGTGCCGCTCGCCCTCTTCGTCGCGGCGGTGCTCGCGGCGGCGCTCTTTTCCGCGGAGCGCCTCGAGAGCCTTTCGCACCTCAAGAACCTGCTCCTCATAACGGTCGTGTACATCGTCGCGTTTCTCGCCGGCGATCCGAAGCTCCGCAGACGGCTCTTCGCGCTGCTCCTTGTCTCGGGGGCGGGAAGCGCGATCTACGGGATCGTCCTGTACCTCCTCGGGAGAGGGCGCGGGACCCTCGGAAGAACGCACGGATCGTTCTCGACGGCCATGACCTTCGGGGGAATTCTCCTCATTCTCTCGTCGCTGTTCCTCGCGCAGGCCGTTGGCTCCGGCGCCTCGCGCAGGCTCCGGATCGCCTCGGCGCTCGCGGCGCTCGCGGCGGTCGCCGCGCTCTTCTACACCTTCACCCGCAGCTCGTGGGTCGGCGCGATCGTCTCGGTCGTCGTCATCCTCGCCCTTCTCCGGCGGAGGCTGCTCGTGCCGTTCGCCGTCTGTCTCGTTCTCTTCGTCGTTCTTCTTCCCGGGCCGTACCGGGCGCGCGTCGCGAGCATATGGGACCCGACCTACCGGACGAACGTCCAGCGGCTCGAGCTCCTGCGCGGAGGCGCGGCCATATTCAAGGAGCATCCAGTCATCGGCGTCGGCACCATGGACCTCGCCGACGTCTACCGGGATCACATGCCCCCGGGCGCCGTGTACGTTCACGGGCACATGCACAACGATTTCGTCCAGATCGCGGTGCAGATGGGGATCGTCGGGCTCGCCGCCTTTGTCGTCCTTCTCCTTTCGTTCTTCCGGCTCATGGCCCGCAACCTGAAGCTCGATCTCCCGCCGGGGGAGCGCGCCTTCGTCGTGGGCTCGATCGCGGCGCTCGCCGGATTCATCGTGAACGGGCTCTTCGAGTGGAACTTCGGCGACGCCGAGGTCGTCACGCTCCTCTATGTCATTATCGGGGCGAACCTGGCGCTCGCGCTTGAACATTTGCGCGCGCGGTGCTAGAATCGTACCATATGGGCATGAAGAAGCTCTGGTACATCCTTCTCTCGATGAGGCCCCGCCAGTGGACGAAGAACCTCGTCCTCTTCGCGGGCGTCGTTTTTTCGAGGCACCTCTTCGACCGCTCGCTCCTCGGCCTCAGCTTCTACGGGTTTGCCGTGTTCTGCTTCCTGTCGGGCGCGGTCTACATCCTCAACGACGTATTCGACCGCAAGAGCGACGAGGAGCATCCCGTCAAGCGGCGCCGGCCCATCTCCGCGGGGCTTCTCGGCACGGCGGACGCGCTGCCCTTCGCCGTCGTTCTCATGGCGGCGCTTCTCGCCGTCGCGTGGTTTCTCGGGCGGGAGTTCTTCGCCGCGGTCGCCGTCTTCACGGCGGTCAACGTGGCCTACTCGATGGTCCTGCGGAACGTCGTGATTCTCGACGTGTTCTCGATATCGTTCAATTTTCTCCTGCGGGCCGCGGCCGGCGTGGCCGTTCTCAAGCCGCGCGTTCCGGGCATCGAGATCAGCCCCTGGCTCCTCATCTGCACGCTGTTCCTCTCGCTATTCCTCGCTTTCTGCAAGCGGCGTAACGAGATCGAGTTTCTCAGCGAGGCATCGGCGCACCGCCATTCGCTCCAGCATTACTCGGTGCGGCTCCTCGACCAGCTCGTGGGACTCTCGGCAACGATGGCGCTCGTCTCGTATTCGATTTACACGATCTGGCCCACGACCGTCGAAAAATTCGGCACCGCGAACCTCGTCTACACGATTCCGTTCGTCGTGTTCGGCATCATGCGTTATCTTTACATCGTGTACAGCAGGAACGAGGGAGGGGATCCGTCGGGAGTGCTCCTCACCGAGAAGTCGATCCTCATAACGGTGTTCCTCTGGTTTCTGACGGTGATCTGGATCCTCTGGCGCGTCTGAGAAACGGGGCTTGACTGATGGCATCGACGGTCGCGGTCGTACGAACGACACCAGCAGCCGTTCTCGACGATATCGGAAGGGCGATGGACCTTGCCGGGGCCCCGAAGCATTTGACCGCCCGGCGCGAGCTGCTCCTCAAGCTCAACCTCTCATGGACGAAGTATTTCCCCGCCTGCTCGAGCCAGCCGTGGCAGCTCGACGGCGTCGCGAGGTATCTCCTCTCTCACGGGTACCGCACGGACCAGGTGCTTCCGATCGAGAACAAGACGGTCGTCACGAACCCGCGCAAGGGGGCCGCGAACAACCTCTGGCTTCCCGTGCTCGAGAAATACGGGCTCGGCTTCACCCCGCTGCCGGAGGTCGAGTGGAAGGTGCACCGGTTCCGGGAGCCGCTCCTGAGGCTCCACGAGCTCTTCCCGGAAGGGATCGAGATTCCCGCGATGTTCGAGGGGAAGGACATTCTCCACCTCCCGACGGTGAAGACGCACGGCCACTCCATCACGACGGGAGCCGTCAAGAACGCGTTCGGCGGTCTTCTCAAGGAAGTGCGCCACTACGCGCACAAACATATCCACGAGGTGCTCGTCGATCTCCTCATCATGCAGCGCGAGCTCCATCCGAACGTATTCGCCGTGATGGACGGCACCATCTGCGGCAACGGCGCGGGGCCCCGCACGATGGAGCCGTTCGCCGGGAACGTCGTGCTCGCGAGCGCCGACTCGGTCGCTATCGACGCGGTCGCCGCGAAGATCATGGGCTTCGATCCGATGTCGATCCCGTACCTGCGCATGGCCGCCGAGCGGGGACTCGGCGAGGCGCGGATCGAGCGGATCGAGGTGGCGGGAGCGGACATCGGCGAGATCAATTTCCATTTCAAATCGAAAAGAAGCTTCGTCATCTGGGGC
>JBEKAW010000275.1:0-3305 GCA_050015715.1 Candidatus Krumholzibacteriaceae bacterium | reverse complement strand
GTGTACGGGCTCGCGCCGATGTTGAATCCTCCCGAGAGCTTCTTCACGTCGGGGCCCGATATCTCGACGCGCGCCTTGAGCGACGAGATATGGACGGGCGGCGCCGCGCTCGCCGGACGCGGCGCGGCGGCCGGGCTCGGCGCGCCGTCGATCGACGCGGCGGCGGCCGCCGCGGCCGCTTCCTCGACGGGCCGGCCCTGCATCACGAAATCGCCGCCCTCGAGATCGATCGTCCCGTCGAGCTTCACCGCCGACCAGGCGAGGCTGATCTGCGCGGGCGTCAAGGGCTTTCCCGGCGACGGGAACAGGCCCTGCCACGCGAGCCCCACTCCCTGTCCCTTGAACGAGGCGCTCAGCTTCGCGATCGAGGCAATGTCGCCGGCCTTCACCGCGAGGTCCTTCAGACTGCATTCGAACGAAAGATTCATGGTGAGAGGCTGCTTCACGAGCCCCTCTACGCGCGCGTTGAAGGCGAGGGTCCCGCCCGAGACCGCGAAGGGGGCCTGGGGGGTCCGGGGCCCGGCGGGCTGCTGTTTCGCCGGCGCGAGCTCGTCGAGCTTGAACGATTTCGCGCGCTCGAGGACGGGCGCAAGCGGCCTTTCGGCGGATTCCACGGTCAGGGTCACGCGCGGCGCCGTCTTGATATTGACTATCTCCCCCTCGATCTTCGCTTCGGCGAGATCCCCCCAGCTCACCTTCGAGTCCTTGACGGTGAGCGTCGTCATATCACGGTCGCTCTCGAACGCCCCGTCGAAACCGATCTTCTCGAGCGTCATCGACGGCGGCCTTCCGGGAACCGATACGAGGACGGAGTCGACGAGCGCCTTCGCGCTCACCGAGAACCTTTCCCCCGCCGGCCTCATCGAGACGTGCGCGTTGAGCCCGAGGAGCCTGACCTCGCGTCGTTTCTTCTCATTCTTGATGGTCACCGCGCCGCCCTGCACGTCGGCGGCCTTGATCTCGGGCTTCCGTCTGATGAGCGACATGAGCGACGAGCGCACGGTCACCTTCTTCGAGGAGAAGACGAGCGTGCTCGTATCGGGAAGCGTCTTCTCGAACGAAAGACCGCCGATATCGACGCCGAGCCCGAACGGGAAGCTGATCCCGATGTCCGCGATCGACACCTTCGCGTCCACGGCCTTCTCGACGCGCGGTATGACGATCGAGAGCAGCTTCTCGCGCGTGAGGAACAGCCGCACCGCGACGACCGCGATGATGAATATGCCGACAATCACGCCGAGCGTGATGAGTACGTTGCGCCCTTTCCGTGCCATACACACCGTCCCGTTTAAGCGACCTTCACCGTTCCGAAGCCCTTGTTCGCGGCAACTGTATCGCACTTCGAACGGGGCTTTCAACTTGAAATGGCCCGCACGCTCCTCTAATATTCCTCAATCGGCTCTGAAAGTTCCGTGCGACGAGAAAGGAAAGAGCGATGAAACGCTTTGCATTCGCGCTGCTCGCGGCCGCCGTTCTGAGCGCGGCGGCCCATGACGCCCGTGCGATCGAGGGCCGTCTCATGAGGTATCCCGCCATCCACGGCGACCGGGTCGTATTCACATACGAGGACGACCTCTGGTCGGCGCCGGTCGCGGGGGGGCTCGCGACGCGGCTCACCACGCACCCGGGCGTCGAGGCCTACGCCTCGTTCTCGCCGGACGGCACATGGATCGCCTTCACGGGGAGCTACGACGGCGGGCACGACGTCTACGTCATGCCGTCGACCGGCGGGGAGCCCGTGCGCCTGACGTACCATCCCGCGTACGATCGCGTCGTCGGCTGGACCCCCGACGGCGGCACCGTGCTCTTCGTGTCCCAGCGCGGGGTCAGGCCCGAGCTCTTCGGCGTCAGCGTCAAGGGCGGCCCCGAGAAGAAGTATCCGCTCGATCAGGTCGCCTACGCCTCCTTCTCTCCCGACGGGAAGCAGGTCGCGCTTAACCGCTTCAACTCGGACCGTATGAACTGGAAGGGCTACAAGGGAGGCGCCCAGCAGGACATCTACATCGCGAACGTCGACGGCACCGGCTGGAAAAAGATCACGGATTGGCCCGGGTACGACAATTTCCCGATGTGGCACGGCACGGCGATCTACTTCAACTCCGACCGCGAGGACGGCCGCATGAACCTCTACGTCTTCGACGTCGCGACCGGCGGGACGAAACGCTGCACGAGGCACACGGACTGGGACGTCGAGTTCCCCTCGATCGGCGGGGACCGGATCGTGTACGGCTGCCGCGGATATCTCTACACGTACGATATCACGACCGGGAAGGATGAGAAGCTCTCGATCGAGATTCCCTCGGACCGCTGGCAGATGCGCGACCTCTACATCAGCCCGGGCGGCTACCTGCAGGAGATCGGGCTCGGCGCGGACGGAAAGAAATGCGTCGTCCAGGCCCGCGGCGACATTTACCTGCTCGGCACGGAGAAGGAGAACGCGGTGAATCTCACGCGGACGCTCGATTCGCGCGAGCTCATGCCGGCGCTTTCGCCAAAGGCCGACACGGTCGCCTTCTTCTCGGACCGCACGGGAGAGTACGAGCTCTACGTCGCCCCGGCGAAGCCCGGCGCCGAATGGACGCAGATCACGAAGAGGAGCTCGACCTACTACTACCACTGCGTCTGGTCTCCCGACGGGAAAAAGCTCCTCTTCGGCGACAAGGACTATAACGTCTACGTCGCCGACGTCGCGTCGAAGAAGGTCGAGAAGATCGACCGCTGCTACTACCAGAAGGACAACGAGATCTTCTGGGAGGTGAGCGACTACCAGTGGTCCCCCGACAGCCGCTGGATCGTCTATTCGAAAACGAACGAGAACTTGAACAGCGGGATCTATCTCTGCAATCTCGAGACGAAGAAGATTCATGAGCTCACCGACGACCGCTACGACAGCTACAGCCCCTGCTTCGACACGGAGGGGAAGCACCTCTACTTCCTCTCTCTCAGGAACTTCACCCCCGTGCTCGATCCGTTCATGGACAACAACCTGAACGCCGACATGTCGTGTGTGATGGTGATGCAGCTCCGTGTAGGTGAAAAGACCCCCTTCGAGGAAACGGGAGACGAGGATGACGCAAAGGTCGCGAAGAGCGACACGGCGAAGGCCGGGGAGGGGGCGCCGATCCGCATCGACCTCGACGGGCTGAAAGACCGCGTCTTCAGCGTCCCGATCCCGCCCGGGACCTACAAGATGCTCTCGGCGTACAAGGGGCACATCGCGTACCTCGCGAGAAAGGGATTCGGCTTTCCGGGGCTCGAGGAGTTCTTCAATCCGAAGAGCGTCGACTACTACGATCTCCATACGT
>JBEKAW010000274.1:0-3320 GCA_050015715.1 Candidatus Krumholzibacteriaceae bacterium | reverse complement strand
TAGCGGCCGGCGATCGCCGTGATGATGAGCGGCGTGAAGAACTGCACGCCTCGCGCCAGGTTGAAGGCCGTGCCCATCGCCGTGTTGCGGACCTTCGTCGGAAAGATCTCGCAGAAGATCGGCCCGTAGCCCGAGAAATTCCCGGTGCCGAAGCCCACCGCGAACATGAAGACAAGGGTCAGCCACGGCCAGGCGGCGATCGAGCCCCAGAACCACGTTACCGCGAGCAGGCCGCCCGCCCACACGAGCGAGAAGAGCGTGTACGCCACCCTTCGCCCTTTCCAATCCGCCACGAACCCGAAGCTCAGGTAGCCGAGAAGGCCTCCCGCCTGCGTGGCCAGCATCCACAGTCCCGACCTCGCCATCGAGAACCCGAGGTGGTCATAGAGGTATTTCGGCAGCCACGTGTAGGTGAACCAATAGGCGGACATGTCCGTCACCGCCAGCACCAGGCCGAAGAGGAACAGCCGGCGGAGCCGCGGATCTCCGAGGAGCACGGACATCTGACCGCGTTCGGCGACCTTGACGCGGTTTCGCTGCTCGGCCCAGACGTCGGACTCGGGCATCGAGCGCCGGATGATCACGACGAGGAGCGCGGGAATCACGGCCAGGAAGAAGCAGCCCCTCCACCCCCACTCCGCACCGAACCTCCCGGCCAGAGCCGGCTCCACGAAACCCCCGACGATCGAGGCGAGCGCGATCCCGAGCGGCGCTCCCGTCTGCATCACCGCGGCGAATCGGGCCCGCATGCGGGCCGGGAATGTCTCACCCACCAGGGTCTGGCCCGTCGCCCATTCGCCGCCGACACCGAGACCGGTCATGATGCGGAAGGCGAGCAGCCACCAGGCGCCTCGCGCAAAACCGCAGGCGAATGTGCCGATGGAGTAGATCAGGATGGTCCAGGAAAGAACCGTCTTCCTTCCGACCCGGTCCGCGAGGTGCCCGAAGATAATCCCGCCCAGCGCCGTGGCGGCCAGAGTCGCCCCCAGCAAGAGAGAGAGCGACGCGTCGCTGAGACCGAGCGATTTCTTGATGGGGATGAGAAGGAACGAGAACATCATGAGGTCGTAGAAATCGAACAGCCATCCGGCCCACGCCATCCCTAAGATGACGTAATGCTTCCGCGTCGGTCTCTCGTACTCGTTGAGAAAACGGGGCGTATCACCGGCGGCCATCAAAGCCTCCTTGTGCCGCGAGGCGAGCCGAGCGACGAGTCGGGCTCCCGGGCGAAGAATAGCGCAAATTCCTATCGGCGTGTGCAGGAAATTCGCGGCAATTGACACGGAATCCAATCTCTTGTACGGTCCGGCAGAGAAATGCTGGGTCCTTGAAGCCCCAGCCGAAAGGAGGGCGATAATGAACGTGTTATTGATCTCTTCCAGTCCGCATCGGGAAGAAAGCGGCACCTTTCTCCTGGCCAGGGAAGTCATACGAGGGCTCAAGGAGGAAGGGGCATCATGCGAGGAGATCCACCTGCATGATCGCAAGATGCTCTTCTGTAAAGGCTGCGAGGCCTGTCACAAGAAGATACTGGAATGCCCCCTCAAAGATGACGTCACGACGATCCTTCGGAAGATGCTCGACGCCGACGGCATTATCCTGGCTTCGCCAAACTACATCAACCAGGTGACCGGCTCCATGAAGGTGCTTCTCGACCGCTCGTCGCATTTCATTCACTGCAAGCGGCTGCTCGGGAAGTACGTTGCGGGGGTCGTCACGTCGGGAAGCGGATTCGCCGACATGGTTCTCGAGTACATCGGCTACTACGGGCGCATCTGCGGCGGGCAATACTCGGGGGGCGTCTCCGCGATGCGCGTGTTCGGTCAGGACAAGAAGGATGAGGCCTTTCAGCTGGGCAAGAGAATGGCCGTCGATATTCGAACGAAGAAATCGTACCCGGAGCAGATGAAGCTGATCGAAGACAACAAAGTACACTTTGCCCGAATAATCAAGATGAGGAAAGACGACTGGCGGGAGGAATACCAGTACTGGGTCGACAAAGGGTGGCTATAGATGAAACAGACAGGCATCGCGGACCGGCATCGACTCAAGGCCATCGCGCATGAAGCCATGATCGAGCGCGGCTTGCTTCCGGACTTTTCTCCCGCGGTCATCGCGGAGACAAACGCCATCGAAACGGCGGCTGCCGCGACGGATTCCTCAGTCCGCGACCTGCGGGGTCTCCTCTGGTGCTCGATCGATAACGACGATTCCCTCGATCTGGATCAGCTCACGGTGGCCGAGCCGCAGGCGAACGGCTCGACGAAGATCTTCGTCGCGGTCGCCGACGTCGATTCGATCGTGAAGACGGGCTCCGCCATCGACGGCCATGCGCGGACCAACACGACGTCCGTGTACACGGCCGGCGAGCTCTTTCCGATGCTTCCCGAAAAGCTCTCGACGAACCTGACGTCCCTCGGCGAGGGCCAGGCGCGCCTGGCGATCGTTATCGAGGCGACGGTCGCCGCCGACGGCACGATCTCGGGGTCAGACATCTATCGGGCCCTCGTGACGAACAAGGCCAAGCTCGCATACAACGGCGTGGCTGCATGGCTCGACGGTACGGCGCCCGCGCCGCCGAGGCTCGCGGCGGTGCCGGGGCTCGACGAGCAGCTCCGCATCCAGGACCGGGTGGCTCACACAATGAAGAACCTCCGGCATCAACATGGGGCGCTCAGTCTGGAGACGCTCGAAGCGCGGGCCGTGTTCGATGGCGACCTCCTCGCCGATCTGCAGCCCGACGAGAGGAATCGGGCCAAGGAGCTGATCGAGGATTTCATGATCGCGGCCAACGGCGTGACGGCCACGTATCTCGAGCGGAAAGGGTATCCTTCGGTGCGGAGAGTTTTGCGGCTGCCGAAACGCTGGGACCGGATCAGGGAGCTGGCCGCCCCCCTGGGCAAGACCTTGCCGCCGGAGCCGAGCGCTCGCGCGCTCGAGGAGTTCCTCGTGGAACGCCGCCATGCCGATCCTGAAACGTTCCCCGACCTCTCGCTCTCCGTCATAAAGCTCCTGGGCTCGGGGGAGTATGCCGTCGAGCGTCCCGGGCAACAGGTGGAGGGGCACTTCGGACTCGCCGTCAGAGATTACTCGCATTCCACCGCGCCCAATCGCCGCTTTCCGGATCTCATCGCCCACCGGCTGCTCAAGGCCGCGCTCGCCGGCCGACCGGCTCCATACACTCTCGACCAGCTGGAGGAGCTGGCCCGCCATTGCACCGAACAAGAGGACAACGCGACCAAGGTGGAGCGACAGGTGCAGAAATCAGCGGCCGCGCTTCTCCTGACGTCGCGGATCGGCGAGCGGTTCGACGCGATTGT
>JBEKAW010000273.1:0-3326 GCA_050015715.1 Candidatus Krumholzibacteriaceae bacterium | reverse complement strand
CCTGAGGCGGTGCCTTCCGCCGCTCCTGTTCCCGCGGCGGGGCCCGCCGAAGGAACGGGCGGTGCCCCGGGGTTCCGCTACAGGTTCATCTTTGAGAAGAGGGGCCGCGAGCGGTTCCTCGCGCACCTCGAGACGATGAACGTGATCCAGCGCGCCCTTCGCCGCGCGAAACTGCCGCTCAGTTTCTCGGAGGGCTTTCACCCGCATCCGAGGATCTCCGCGGGGCCTTCGCTCGCCGTCGGGATGGAGGGCCTCGGCGAGTTCTTCGACGTCGAGCTCGTCGAGGAGATCGAGCCGTCGCTCGAGCTTCTCAACCGGGGTCTCCCCCCGGGGCTCCGGATCAAGGCCTGGGCAGGGCCGTTCTCGAGGAAGGACGGGAAGCTTCCGCACGAGGCGCGCTACACCTATCTCCTTCGTTTCGACGTCCTGAGGAAGCTCGTGAAATCCTCGGGCGCCCCAAGCGAAATATTGTCCGATTCGGAGCGAATGTGGTATCTTCTCGCCCAGGAGCTCGGGCTCGCCGGGGGCCTCGGTCCGTCCGAATGCGGCTCGCCGGTCGATCCCGCCCAATGGTTTGAGGCCGAGTGGAGGCGAATGTTCGAGCGAGGCGCCTCCATGAAGAACGAGAAAGGCAAGGAGCGCTCCTGCGCGGGCTGCTCGGTGCGGCGGATCGATGATCCGGCCGCGGGCGGCACGGACGCCGCGGGCCCCGGCGGCACGCAGGAGACTGGCACCGGCACGGAGCCGGCCGGAAGCGCCCTTGAGCTCGTTCTTCCCGGCGCAGAAGGCGCGCCCCGGCCACAGGATTTGTTACAGATATTCATTCCGAAGAATATCGCCTCGCTCGTGAGGATTCAAAGGCTGGAGATTAGGTACAAATGCGGAGAAACTTTCGTAGATCCCGTCGGTCTGATCGATCCGAAGCGCCAAAGAACGTAAAGACACAGATACTCATCAACTACACCGAGCGCGAGGTGCGCATCGCCATCCTCGAGGAGCGCGAGCTCGTCGAGCTCCTCATCGAGCGCGAGGACAGCCGCCACACGGTCGGCGACATCTTCCTCGGCCGCGTCACGGCGGTCATCCCCGGCATACAGGCGGCGTTCGTCGACATCGGCCAGGAGAAGGCGGCGTTTCTCCACGTGAGCGACGTCTCGACGGGCGCGATCGACCCCGAGCTCCTCGACGAGGAGGACGACAAGTCGCGGGGCCGCAAGGACAAGGATCTCCCGCCGATAGAGAATCTCCTCAAGAAGGGGCAGGACATCCTCGTTCAGGTGCGCAAAGAGGCTATCGGCACGAAGGGCCCGCGCATCTCGTCCGAGATATCCCTTCCCGGACGCTACGCCGTTTTCATGCCGGGGCTCGACCACATCGGCGTGAGCAAGAAGATCGAGGACCGCCGGGAGCGCTCCCGTCTCAAGGCGATCGTCAAGAAATACCGCCCCGCGGGGGCGGCGATCATCGTCCGCACGGCGGGCGTCGGGGTGGAAGACGAGGCGCTCCGGGACGATATCAAGTACCTCGAGAAGACGGCGCAGGAGATCAAGGAGAAGCGCGAGCGCGCCACGCCGCCCGCCCTCATTCACGAGGACGTGGATCTCACGATCTTCGCCATCCGCGATCTTTTCTCGGAGAGCGTCGAGTCGATCATCATCGACACGAAGGAAGAGTACGAGCGCCTGCGCAACTACTTCAAATCGTTCGCCCCGCAGCTCGCCGCGCGCGTGCGGCTCTACGAGGAGAAGACCCCGATCTTCGATTTCTACGACATCGAGGGGGACATCGAGAAGATCCTCGAGAGCAAGATCTGGCTCAAGAAGGGCGGCTACATCGTGATCGAGCACACCGAGGCGCTCGTCACGATCGACGTCAACACGGGGCGCTTCGTCGGCAAGAAGGATCAGGAAGAGACGATTCTCGAGACGAACATGATCGCCGCGAAGGAAATCGCGCGGCAGCTCAGGCTCCGCGACATCGGGGGCATCATCGTCATCGATTTCATCGATATGGAATCCGAGGAGAACCGCCGCAAGGTCTACAACGAGTTCCGCAATCTCCTGCGCAAGGACCGCTCGCGCGTGCGGGTCTATCCGATGAGCGACCTCGGCATCATCGAGGTCAGCCGCAAGCGCGTCCGCCCGAGCCTCCTCCACTACTACAGCGACGAGTGCCCGTACTGCACCGGGCGGGGCAAGGTCCTCAGCCTCGAGTCGATGGCGATGAAGATCGAGCACTGGATCCGCCGCATCGGCGGGGGGAAGCGGCGGGAGAGCGGCATTCTCTTCAAGCTCAATCCCGTGGTCGGCGTATTCCTCCGCGAGGAGCGCGCCGAGAACATGCTCGAGCTCGCGAACATGTACCGCGTGCGGGTCGAGATCATCGACGACCCGCGGCTGCACCGCGAAGAGGTCGAGATCTACTCCCTCGACGGGGCGCGGAATCTCAAGGCGGCGTACGAATAAGCGGTCGGGCGCCGCCGTCAACGCAGAGACGCTGGGGCAGAAAGGCCCATGGAACGAACGAGACTCGATCGTCGGGGCGTCTTCTCTTTTCTCACGATTACATTCGTCATCACGTACGCCATCGAAGGGGCCTTGATCCTGAGCGGGTTCCGCATCACGCGCCTGCCCGCCATGTACGGTCAGCTGGTCGTCGCGGCGGTCATGTGGGTGCCGGCCTTGGCGACCGTGCTGACGATCAGGTTCATCACGCGCGAAGGCTTCGCCATCGCTAACATCCGCGTCGGCTCCTTGAGGCCGTACTTCGCGTCGGCCCTCATCGTGCCGCTGTGCTTCGTTATCATCTACGGACTGACGTGGCTTCTTGGGCTAGGCCGGCCGCAGTGGGATCTCGGCCAGTACATCGCGACGCTGCACCCGGCCGGCGGGGCGGGCATTCCTCACATGCCTTCGCCGGCGCTCGTGCTCCCCGCGCTCTTCGTCGTGACGCTCGTCGCGGCTCCGTTCATCAACGGGCTCTTCGGTTTCGGCGAGGAGCTCGGCTGGCGCGGATATCTCTTGCCGAAGCTCATGGTGCTCGGGAAACCGAGAGCGTACACGCTTCTCGGAATCATCTGGGCTTTGTGGCACATGCCGCTCATACTCATCGGATTCACGTATCCGGGGCATCCCGTGCTCGGCATCGTGGTCTTCATGGCGCTCACGATCACGCTCGGGATCTACATAAATGAGCTCACGCTGCGCCACCGAAGCTCGATTCTCGCGGGGTGGATTCACGGCGTGTTCAACAGCCAGAAGCTCGGTGTTTGGGCGGTGCTCTTTCCGGCGATGAACCCGCTCATCGGAGGTTTCGCTGGCGTCGTG
>JBEKAW010000272.1:0-3343 GCA_050015715.1 Candidatus Krumholzibacteriaceae bacterium | reverse complement strand
ATCGCCCGTATGCATACGTTTACGTAAAAAGGCGGCTCGGAGTTTCAAATACAGGCGCCTCCGGGGCGCCCCGTCCGCGCATTGTGCCACGTTTTCCCGCGGCGCTCCAGCCCGAAAAAGGGCATACAGGGAAAATGCCCGGCACGGGTCGCTCATGCAAGGATCATTTTTTCCATTCTCTTTGTGGAGATTCGTTCCCCCGCTCCCGGTCAAACATGCCGGGCGGCGCTCTGCCGGCCGCCGAGGCGAACGAGTTCGTTCACGAGGCTCGCCGAAGCCTCTTCCATCTCGAGAACGAAGCGGCCGATCATGCCGACGCAGTACGAATGGCCTATCGTGCATGGGATCGCGATGCAGAGCCCCGCTATGGCCGGGATCAGCGCTTCCTGAACGCCGTACGCGACGATCTTCGCGGTCACCTGGTCCGCCGACGCCAGAGCGGCGCAGAGGGAGGCGCCCCTCCACACCGTTCCGAGGAGGCCGAGCATCGGGGCCACCTTCGAAGAGGTCTTGATCACGACGAGTCCGCGTTCGAGGAAGGAAACCTCGATGGCGCCGGCCGCCCCGATTGCCTCTCGCACCGCATCCGGTCCGCTGCTCGCGCGCATGAGCCCCGCATGGAGCACCGACGCGACGGGACCGCGCGTGCTCTCGCACGCCTTGAGAGCGGCGTCGACGCCTTCGGCCTGCAGGGCCTTCAGAACCTGGTCCATGAGCGCCTTCGTATCGACCCGCGCGCGATTGAGCGTATAGATGCGCTCGACGATGAACGCGGCGCCCGCGACGGCGCAGAGGAGGAGCGGATGCATGAACACGCCGCCGCGCGCGTACCAGCTTCCGAGGCCGCCGGCCGCGGTTTCCCTCCCGACCGTCCCGGCCGGTCCCGCGGTCCCGCTGGAATGCGCCGCCGCCATCGCGCAGCACAGAACGACAGCGAGGACGAAAAGACCTGCCAACCCGGACGTTGAACGGTTCTTGTGTGCCATACCGCGCGCTCTCCAGCTTCAGTCGGCCTTTTCTGATTGATCTCTGTTCGGTGGATCGATCGCGCCGGACGCCTACTCCGGCTCCCCCGTCGACATCTCCTCGGATGACCCGGCGAGGCGGTACGCGCCGAACCCATCCTTGTCGAGGAACAGAAACCTGAGCCCCTGCCTCATCGTCATTCCCCGATCATCGGGAAGGATGGGATCGCCCTTGAAATTGTAGTTCCAGATCTCGAAGGCTCCCACGTCGTCCCCCACGAGGCCCCTCGTCGCGCGCTGCTTTTCCGGCGATATGATGACGGGGCGCAGGTCCTTGACCACCTTGTCCGACATGATGCCGTCGGCGATAATCTTGTATTCCGTCATCACCTTGTCGATGCCCTCGTAGAGGTCATCCCGGTTCCCCGGCAACGGCTGGTGAATGATCTCGTCAGGCGGCCCGAGCCGGATGTACGTGACACCCCGATCCGTCAGCGCGCCGCGCTCGAAGGAGCCGAAATGCGAGTCGGCGTACTTGACCCGGGCGGTGAATTTCTGGTACACCTCGTTCACCGCCGTCTGGGGAGTCGGATCGAGCTTCCTCCAAAAGGCCTTCAGGAAGGCCTCCTGCTCCCCGATGCTCATCTGCTCGAATGCTTCAAACTCCTTGTCACGAAATAGAATACGGGCCTCGACAAGGACGTCGCGCACGGGTTTCTGCCAGTTCATGAGCTCCCACGCGACATTGAAATCCTTGCCCGTTGACGCATACGGTTCGTTTCCCGTCCGGGCCTCGACCGTCACGTGGTAGGCGCCGGCCGTGTACGTCGTCAGATCGATGTTCCTCGTGAACGCGCTCCGGTGACCGCTGACCGGCACCTTGAAGAGCTCATCCGCCATCACTTCGCCCGTCTCTTTGTTCAGCGCGAGATGCACGGTCATGGAATCGGCGGTCGAGCGTTCCGGAAGGGCCGCCTGCACGTAGAGGCTCAGTGTGTCCTTCCTCAAGCCGTAGAGCTGCATGGGGTTCGGGATGAATCGACCCGCGCGATCGAATCCCCAGACGAGAATCGGATCCGCCAGGACGAGCACGCCGGCGGGGAACGCCTCGACGTCGATCTCGGCGTCACTCACCATCGAGCAGAGGTATGTCCCGTGCAGTATTCCGAGGAGGGTCTTCTTTCTGCGCTGGAGGTCCTCCACCTTCACGGTGAGGCGGTAGCTCCCGGGATCGGCATAGCAGGAATCGATAGCGTACAGAAAGGCCGAGAGATCCTTCACCTTCGGCATCGCGTCCCGCGTATCCTTGATCTGGAACGTCTTCTGATGAACGATGCCTTTCCCGGATCTGAGGACTACGGAGAATCGCACTTCGGCGCCGTACGTTCCGGCTTTCTGGACGTAGCGGAGATCCCTCGTGGGAACGGCGAGCTGGATGAGCTGGATCGTGCCCCGCGCACCCGCGGGCAGCGAGGAGATATCGACGTAGAATTCGAAGTCCCCCTCACCCCGGATGGCGTCGCACCGGGCTTCACCTGCCGGACCGAAGAGCAACAGTGCCGGCAGGATCGCTATGAGCGCGCGGACGCGAAACCAAATGCAGGGCTCGAAGAACACGCAGGCCTGTTCCTTAGTAGCTGAAGTTCAGGCTGAACCGGTGGCTCGAGCCGAGGTAGCCGAGATCCTCCCACGCGTAGTCCAGGCCAATGTCGGACGTCTGGCTCGTATCGATCTTGAATCCGACGCCCATCGCCAGCTGCTGGGAGTCGTACCCGATGTTGTAGCCCCCGCGCAGCATGAAGAACTGGTTGAAGCTGTATTCCATGCCGACGTTCATGCGCTCCTTGTTGTCGGCCGGGTGCGAGAACTCGCCGCTCGCCATGAGCGCGTTGGCGCCGCTCCGGTACGCGTCCACCGCAAGGCCCACCTTGAACACCGTGGGAAGCTTCGAGGAGCGATCGTCGAAATTGACGTCTCCGCCGAGGCTCTGAACCGCCATGCCGAGCCGCATCCCCTGGATGCCGATGCGGTAAATGAGACCGAAATCGAACGCGATCGTCTGGACGCTCTTGTCCGCGAGACCCATGTGGATGAAGTTGCTCGTGATACCGGCCGAGAAGCGGTCGGTGAAGTAGGTGGCGTAGGAAAGCCCGAACGACATGTCGCCGGCATCGAAATACCGGTTCGTGCCCTCGGGCATGTATATCGTTCTCTCCTCCTGCGGATCCATCGTCAGCGCCCGGGCGCTGATGCCGAACGTTCCCGGCAGATAGGGAGTGCTGAAAACGGCGCCTGCGAAATAGACCTGTATGTTGGCCGGCCACACGACCGTGTTCACCGTAACGTCCGTACGCGACTCTTCGACCATTCCGGCCGGG
>JBEKAW010000271.1:0-3350 GCA_050015715.1 Candidatus Krumholzibacteriaceae bacterium | reverse complement strand
CGGCCAATCCGACCGGCCCCCTCGTCATCGTTTCGGCGCGCGCGGCTGCGGTAGGGGCCGCGATCGTCAACCTTCTCCGCAAGGTCGGCTACGACGCGCAGGCGGAGTACTACGTGAACGACGCGGGCTCGCAGGTCGGGAAGCTCGGCGCGTCGCTGCTGGCGAGGTTCCGCCAGAGACTCGGGGAGGACGTGCCGTTTCCCGAGGGCGGATACCCGGGCGAGTATCTCGTCGATATCGCCCGCGAGATCCCTGAAAGTGACGGGCGCGCGTGGCTCGCCTTGGGGGACGCCGCGGCGGTCACGGCGTTCGGGCAGGCCGCGCTCGAGCGGATCATGCAGCGAATCCAGAGCGATCTGGAATATTTCGGCGTGCATTACGACAACTTCTTCCGGGAATCGGAGCTCTACGGCGACAAGGAGATCTGGAAGGCGCTCGACATCCTCAAGGAGCGCGGCGTCGTGTACGAGGAGGATGGCGCACAGTGGTTCCGCTCGGCCGAGCTCGGGGACGAGAAGAACCGCGTCCTTGTGCGGAGCGACGGCACGCCGACGTACTTTCTCGCGGACGCGGCGTATCACCTCAACAAGCTGCGGCGCGGCTTCACGGAGGTCATCGATCTCTGGGGCCCAGATCATCACGGTCACATCAAGCGGCTCGTCGCGGCGTCGAAGGTCCTCGGCGCGACCGAGGGCTGGCTCGAGGTGCTCATCGTCCAGTGGGTGCGGCTCGTCGAGGACGGGAAGGTCGTGAGCATGTCGAAGCGGGGGGGAGAGTTCGTCACGCTTCGCGAGCTCGTCGAGGACGTCGGGGCGGACGCGGCGAAATTCTTCTTCCTCATGCGGAAGATCTCGGCGCACCTCGACTTCAACCTCACGCTCGCGCGGAAAGAATCGGATGAGAACCCGGTCTACTACGTGCAGTACGCGCACGCGCGCATTTCGAGCGTCGTCGCGTACGCGCGCGCGGAGGGCGTCGATTTTCCCACGGACACGTCCTGCGTCGAGCTCCTCACGGAGCCGGAAGAGATGGATCTCATGCGGAAGCTCGTCATCTTCCCCGAGCTCATCAGGGGCGCCGCGCTCACGCGCGAGCCGCATTTTCTCACGGCGTACGCCCAGCAGCTCGCCGCGGAGTTTCACCGGTTCTATCATGTGTGCCGGATCGTCTCGAACAACAGGCGCCTGAGCGAGGCGCGGCTCATGCTCGCCGAGGCGACGCGGATCGTCCTCGCCGAGTCGCTGCGCGTGCTCGGGGTATCGGCGCCGGAAAAGATGTAGAGGAGTCACATGAGCATTGTCGTTGTTGGAACAGTGGCTTTTGATTCGATAGAGGCGCCGTGGGGCTCGGTCGAGCGGGCGATCGGAGGCTCGGCGACGTATTTTTCCCTCGCCGCGAGCCACTTCGCGCAGGTGAAGCTCATCGCCGTGGTGGGCGAGGACTTCTGCGCCGAGCACCGGGCGATTCTCGAGGACCGGGGGGTCGATCTCGAGGGGCTCGTCACGGAGCGCGGCGGGAAGACCTTCTTCTGGAGGGGACGCTACGGCGAGGACCCGAACGACCGCGAGAACATCGTGACCGATCTCAACTGCTTCGAGCACTTCAGCCCGCGGCTCGCCAAGGCGCATCGCTCGACGCGGTGGCTCTTCCTCGCGAACATGGACCCCGACATCCAGGCAGACATCCTCGACCAGGTCCAGGGGAAGCCCTTCGTCGGATGCGACACGCAGACCTTCTGGATCGAGCGGAAGCTCGAATCGCTCCGGCGCGTCATCGGCCGCGTGGACGCGCTCTTCGTGAACGACCGCGAGGCGCGGGAGCTATCGGGCCGCCGAAACCTCGTGGTCGCCGCCCAGGAGATTCTCAGGATGGGGCCGAAGGTGCTCGTCCTGAAGAAGGGGGAGCACGGGGCGTTTCTCTTCACGAAGGCATTCCGCTTCTTCGCGCCCGCATATCCCCTGAGCGAGGTCCTCGATCCGACGGGCGCCGGCGACAGCTTCGCCGGGGGCTTCATGGGATACCTCGCGAGCGTCCCCGCCGTCGACGAGCGCTACCTGCGCCGCGCGATGATCCACGGGACGATCACGGGGAGCTATGCCTGCGAGAGCTTCTCCGTCGAGCGGCTCCGGAGCGTCACCCGCGCGCACATCGCGACGCGCTTCGGAGAGCTCGTGGATCTCGTGAAAATCGAGCTGGACTGAAAGCCAACCCGCAGCGCATCCGGCGCCGGCACTCATCTCCCCCTGTGCTCCGTGGATAACTACTGTGATTATTTAGATACATAGCGAGCGCCCGCAGCCTATCCAGCATCAGGGCAGTTTCCTCTTGAATAACACGCTGATCTGAAATACGATGCTCCCGGCCTAGGGGGAGACCGTCGTGACTACGCAGCGGGGGCTGCAGGGATATTTGATTATCCAGAACTGTCTATGTTGAGTTAGGTGGCCCCACGCTACAAGGAGGCAAGACTGTACAACAGCATGCTACTGGTAACGCTCGAGATACTCGTGGTCATCGTTGCGCCTCTTCTGATTCTCTATCTGACGGGGCGCTGGCCCATGCGCATCGCCATCCCGTGTCTGTTGGTGGTTCCGGTGCTCTGGTACCTAACCTACTCGCCCATTCACGAGCTGAGTCACGTTCTCGGCACCTACTTGGTCGGCGGTTCCGTGACGGAGCTCAAGCTCATTCCCAGCTTCTGGCAAGGGGAGTTCGGGCGCGCGTGGATTACGCCTCAAGGTCTCAGGGCACCTTGGCAGCAGCTCGTGATGACTAGCTCGCCCTATGTCTTGGATGGCTTGAGCGTTGCGGTGGGCTTCTTCGCACTGCACCGAAGACACCTGATTCGCCCGTTTGCGCTTGGAGTCGCGTTGATGCTGCTTTGTCTGCGACCGGCGTTCGACGTAGTATGCGAGACCGTAGCTTTCGCTTTCGGGGGACAGGGGGATCTTTATCACATCGCGCAGGCGACTGGATACCCGATGGTGTGGTTGAGTATGGCGATCCTCTTCGGGTTCTCGCTGCTCACAATCGCGCGCGTGCTTGTGGAAAGTGCTTCGGGGGACGGACGCCACCTAACAAGCGCATGAAGCTGGCGGTGGGTCCCGCCGGAACGACGTCGGCGCGCGCCGCCGTGCGGTGTAGGTGCAACAGCAGTTTGTCAGGAAGTGCTTCGTGGTGGCCGCCGTTCGGAAGCACTTCAGTTGCGGTGGTCGGCCGCCCCACCGCAGCTTATGCGCGAATCCGTTAGCCTGATTTGAGTGTTCTGAACATTTTCGGGGGCCTAAAGGCATGAACCAACGATTCTGTCCGACATGTGCGCGTGAAGTGCCGAGGACCCAGCGGTATTT
>JBEKAW010000270.1:0-3399 GCA_050015715.1 Candidatus Krumholzibacteriaceae bacterium | reverse complement strand
TGACGGCACGATCGTCTACTTCGTTGACTCGACCGAGACGTACGAGCCCTGCGTCATCCCGATGGACGGAACGGATCCGATCATCGAACAACGGCGGGCGACCCGGGAGGGGGAACGTCACGGTATCTTCTACAACGCCGGCGTCAAGGTTTCGGAGAAGACGATATTTCAGTGGAATCCCGTGGATCACACGCAGGTCGGATTCATCGACGACAATAGAAACTTCTGTCTCTTCGATTATTCCGATTCAACCGTCCAGATCGTTTCGAACGTCGGCAAGCTCAGCGAGTTTATCTGGGACCCGAACGGAAAGATTGCGGCCGTCAACGACGCGGGCGTTATTGTCGCGACTCCCGGCGGCGCGGTGGACACGGTCTTCGCCAAGGAGCGCGATAGCGACGACGTGATCGGCGTCAACTGGTCGCCCGGAACCAGCGATCAGAGGATCGGTTTCAGGCTGGTGCGCAAGGGCTCCTCGTCCGTCGAATCGTTCTCCGCGCTCGTCATCTACTCGGTGGACAACCACAGGTGGTATTACGCAACGCCGGAGATCAAACCCATCATGTCGACCGAGCCGACGGTGGACTACAGATGGTGGCGGGCCTTATTCGATTCGGGCGGCGGTATGTACGCGCCGGTTCCGCTCTCCACCGGGAGCGGCGGCGTCGTGTTATACTATACCATTTGATTCGAACGCGCGATCGGGGCTGGGGTCCGTCTCATTGCGATCCAAGCGGCTCGAGCAGCTTCCGCCGTATCTTTTTGTCGAAATCGACAGGCTCAAGGATTCGGTTCTCCGAAGCGGGCGGAGCGTTCTCGATCTCGGAATCGGGGATCCCGACCTCGGCGCCCCTCCGGAGCTCGTCGAGGCGCTCGCCAGGGCGATTTCCGATACAAGGCATCATCGTTATCCCCCCGGCCGCGGGCTGGTCCGGCTCATCGACGCGGTGCGCTCGTGGGCGCTGCGGCGGCACGGCGCCGCGATCGACCGCGACGAAGTTCTCGTCACGATCGGCAGCAAGGAAGCGATCGCGCATCTGCCGCTCGCGATCGTGAATCCGGGGGAGTCGGTTCTCATCCCCGATCCCGGGTACCCCGTGTATCACTCCGCGGCGGTCTTCGCGGGCGCCTCGTGCGTCACCATGCCCCTCGACGCGGCGACGTGCTTCAGACCGCGCTTCGACGAGCTCGCGTCCCGCGACCTCTCCGGCGCGCGGCTCATGTTTCTCAACTATCCCAACAATCCGACCTCCGCGGTCGCGGATCGTGCCTTCTGGCGGGAGGCCATAGAGTTCTGCCGCTCGAGGCGCATCGCGCTCGCGAGCGACGCGGCGTACGGCGAGATATGGTACGAGGAGCCGACCGTACCGGTCTTTCCGCTCGCGCGCGAGGCGGGGATTCCCTACATCGAGTTCTTTTCGTTCTCGAAGACCTTCTCGGTCACCGGGTGGAGAGTCGGTTTCGCCGTGGGATCGAGCGAGATCATCGCGGCCCTCTCTCAGCTCAAGAACAATATCGACTCGGGTGTCTTCGGCGCGATCCAGGAGGCGGTCGCGGATACGATGGAGCGCCATTACGACGCGATCATGCCCCGGATCCGCGCCGCGTACCGCGCGCGCCGCGATGTGCTCGCCGCGCACCTCGCTCGCTCGGGGCTCTCGTTCGCGGTTCCCGCCGCGACGTTCTATTTCTGGATACGCACGCCGCGCGGCGAAAGCTCCATGGAGTTCTGCAGGTTTATCCTGGAGGAATGCGGGATCGTCGCGACCCCGGGGGTCGGCTTCGGCGCGAACGGGGAGGGCTACTTCCGGCTGTCGATAACGGCCGATACGGAAACGGTCCGCGAGGCGGGACGAAGGATCGAGGCGCTGCGCGCGCGCACCGCGGCATGGTAAGGAGGATGTCGTGCTCGAGGAGAAGATCGTTCTGAGGGGGATCACGGTGTTCGGCTACTACGGCGTCTCGCCGATGGAGCGCGAGATCGGACAGAGGCTCGAGCTCGACGTCGAATTTCACCACGATTTCACGAAGGCGTGCATGACGGACGCCCTCGAGGACACCGTGAACTATGAACGCGTCTACGCGACGGTCATGGAAACGGTCGAAGGCAACAGGTTCAATCTTCTCGAAACGCTGGCCGACGCGATCTGCCGCGCGATCCTCGACGGGTTTCCCGTCGTGAAATCGGTCAGGACGACGATTCGCAAGCTGACGCTGCCGTTCCCCAGCACTCTTTCGCACATCGAGGTGGTCGTTGAACGCAGGCCGGAGGGCGCCTGAGACGACGGTCGTCCTGTCCCTCGGCTCGAATCTCGGGGCCCGCGAGGAGCACATCCTGGCGGGCGTCTCGATGCTCGGCCGGGTCGGGGGTCTGAGGATCCTCGCGTTGAGCTCGCTCTACGAGACCTCTCCGGTCGGCATTTCAACGGACAGGAGCTTCATCAACGCGGCGTGTATCGCGCGCTGCGCGCTTCCGGCGCGGGACCTTCTCGCCGGCTGCCGCGAGATCGAGCGGGGGCGGGGGAGATCCGCCGGGGCGGGCGCGTCGCGCGATCGCACTCTCGACATCGACATCGTTCTCTACGGGGACGAGATCATCGAGGAACGCGGCCTCTCGATTCCGCACCCGCGGTTCGAGGAGCGTCTTTTCGTCCTTCTGCCGCTCATGGAGATATGTCCCCGCGCGGCCGTTCCGCCGGCGGGACGCTCGATCGCCGATATCTTCGCAAAGTGCCGGGGAGAGGGCTGGGCGCGGAGGGTATCGGGGCGCATTGATCCGTTGAACTTCTTGAAAACAAAATAGTTGGAATGATGTTGACAGGCGGATTGTTTTCCAATACTGTAGAAGCATGAAGGATCTCAGGAACCGGTTGCTCGCGAACGGGGTTCGCTACATCGCCGTCGAGGGGAACATCGGGGCCGGCAAGACGACGCTCGCGAGGCTCATTGCCGGGGAGGCGGGGGCCGCGATCTTCCAGGAAGAGGTGGACGGGAACCCCTTCATCGAGAAATTCTATCAGGATACGAAGGCAAACGCGTTTCAGGCCCAGCTTTTCTTCCTCCTGAACCGCTACCGGCAGCAGACCGAGATCGCCCAGCGGGATCTCTTCTCCGAGCTCATCGTCGCCGATTACCTGTTCGCCAAGGACATCATCTTCGCCAACGTCGTTCTCGAGGACGATGAGCTCGTCCTCTACAACAGGCTCCTCGAGCAGCTGCGGGGGAAGATCACGACGCCCGACCTCGCCATCTATCTGCAGGCCTCTCCCGGCGTGCTCCACGACCGGATCCGCAGACGCGGGAGGAGCTTCGAGAAGGGCATCACCGAGGAGTATCTCAGCACCCTGAATGACGCCTTCAATCACTTCTTCTTCCATTACGAGGATTCGCCGCTTCTCA
>JBEKAW010000269.1:0-3406 GCA_050015715.1 Candidatus Krumholzibacteriaceae bacterium | reverse complement strand
CCTGCTTGAGCGAGGTGAGTGGGGGAATGTCCGTCTCGCGCCCCGCGAGGTGGTCGCTCAGGAACTTGCTGATCGGACTCGGCGTCTCCGAACCGATCTTGAGCGCTCTCTTGAAGATCTGATCCGCCTCGTCACGGTTGTCCGTTTCGTAGAGAACGATGCCGAGGTAGCAGATCGCCTCGAAGTAGTTCGGGTTGAGCTCGACCGCCATGCGAAGGTTCGCCACCGACTCGAGCGGATGCCCGAGCCGATGGTGGATGACACCCATGCGGTAGTAGATGTCCGGATAGGTCGGATTCTCGAGGACCGCCTTCTGGAAGTGGATGAGCGCGTCGCCGGCGTCTCCGCCGAGGAACTTCGCCGTCCCGATGTGGGCGTGCGACTCCGCCGCGTAGAACATACCGAGCGCGTAGATCGGATCGTCCTTGCCCGCCTTGGGGATCGCCTTCTCGAGCTCGGCGACGGCGAGCTCGTACTTGCCCTCGTTGTAGAGCTTGATCCCCCGCTCGTACTCGGGATTCTTGTTGATGCCGAAAATTCTTCCCCACAGGGACACGCTCAGCCCCCTCGTCAATCGAGCTGTTTGCGCAGAAACGTCGGGATGTCGAGATTGGGCTCGTGCGAGCTGCCGAAATTCACCGCGTTGAGCCCGACGCCCGTGTGCGCGAGGTTGTCGATCTCGACCGGCGTGGGACCCTCGTCGAATTCCTTGATGTCGATGATCTCGGGGCCCCTTGTTTCGGCGGCGATCTCCTGCACCGGAACGGCGCTGATCGCGGCCGGCATGATCTCGCGCTCCCGGGGCTCGAAGCCGGTGGCGATGACGGTGACCTGTATCTCGTCGACTGTCCCCTTGCTCACGACCGCGCCGAAGATCACGTTCGCGTCCTCGCCGGCTTCCTGGCTGATGACGGAGGTTGCCTGGGAAACCTCGTGCAGCGTCATCTTGTCGTCGCCGGTGATGTTGACGAGCACTCCCTTCGCGCCCCTGATCGACACGTCGTCGAGGAGGGGGCTCTGGATCGCCATCCGGGCCGCTTGCACCGCCCTGTCCTCCCCCTTCGCAACCCCCGTACCCATGAGGGCATCACCCATGCCGCCCATGATAGAGCGAACGTCCGCGAAGTCAAGATTTATGAGGCCCGGCGTGAGAATGAGGTCCGAGATTCCCTTCGTCGCGTGGAGCAGGACCTCGTCGGCCATCGAAAAGGCCTCCGTGAGAGGCGTGTCCTTGCCGACGATCGACAGCAGCTTGTCGTTCTGGATGATGATGAGTGTGTCGACCTCCTGCTTGAGGGCGAGGATCCCTTCGAGCGCCTGCCGGTGGCGGCGCTTCCCCTCGAACGTGAAGGGGCGCGTGACGATGCCGACGGTCAAGGCGCCCTGCTCCCGCGCGAGGCGCGCGACGAGCGGCCCGGCGCCCGTCCCCGTGCCGCCTCCCATGCCGGCGGCCACGAACACCATGTCGGCGCCCGCGAGCGCCTCGGAAACGAGATCGGCGTCCTCCTCCATCGCCCTGCGGCCGGTTTCGGGATTGCCCCCCGAGCCGAGGCCCTTCGTCGAGCGGTTCCCGATCTGGATCCGCTTGTGCGCCTTCGAAAGCTCGAGGACCTGGACGTCCGTGTTGATCGCGACGAACTCCACCCCCGCGAGCCCCGAGTCGATCATCCGGTTCACGGCGTTGCCGCCGGCGCCCCCCACCCCGACCACCTTGAGCTTTGCGAGCTCGTCAAAATCGTCGAATTCGAACCGCATGCGTTCCCCCTTCCTTTAGAACAAACTCGCGATCCTTCGCACTCTGTGTATCATCCATTTGACCCTGCCGGCCGCGCCGTCGAAACCCTGCTCCGCCATCCGGTCGCGCCCGCAGAGAAGAAGCCCGATGCCGGTCGTCCATTCCGCCGAGCCGACGAGCTCGGAAAGCCCCATGAGGCTCACGGGGCGGCCGATCCGCACGGGAAGATCGAAGACCTCTTCCGCCACGCCGTCCATCCCGCGGAGCCGCGAGGTGCCGCCTGCGAGCACGATGCCCGCGCCGAGCAGCCGGTAGAATGGATCCGCGCTCACCGCCTTTTTCACCATCGTGAATATCTCCTCGATTCGCGGCTCGATGATGGCGGCCAGTATCTGCGTTCGAACCTCGCGGGACTGGTGCTCCCCGATTCCGGGGACGCAGACCTGTTCGTCGTCGCTCGCGAGAGAGGCGAGCGCGAGGCCGTGCGCGATCTTGAGATCCTCGGCGACGGCGGTCGAGGTCCGCAGCCCCACGGCGAGGTCGTTCGTCACGTTGACCCCGCCCGCGCCCACCACGCCGCTCATCCGCACCGTGCCGCCGTGGTAGAGGGCGTAGCTCGTGATGGAGCCGCCGACGTCGATGAGGAGACATCCCATGTTCATCTCGTCTCTCGCGAGAACCGCGCGCGCCGCGGCGAACGGATCGAAGACCATCTCGACGATTTCGAGACCGACCTTCTTCGACACCTTGAGCATGTTCTCCAGCGGCATGCCGAGCGCGGTGACGATATGCACGTCCGCCTCGAGCCTCGTCGCCGACATCCCGACGGGATCATGGATGCCGGCCTGGTTGTCGACGACGAAGTCCTGCGGCAGGCTGTGCACGATCTCCCGGTCGATGGGCAGCGTGATGCTCCGCGCGGCCTCGGTGACCTTGTCAACGTCCTTCGCGCCCACCTCGCGCCGGGACGTCGGTATCGCGATCACGCCGCGACTGTTGAAGCTCCGCATGTGCGGCCCCGAGACGGCCGCGCAGACGCCCCGGATCTCGACCCCCGCCATCCGCTCGGCCTGGGCCACGGCCGCGCGGACGCTGTCGGCGGCCTGGTCCATGTTGACAACGACGCCCTTCTTGATTCCCGCCGCGGGGGCCGAGCCGGCTCCGATGATGCGCGTCTCCCCCTCGGACGTGAATTCTCCGATAAGGACCGCCACTTTCGTGGATCCCATATCGAGACCGACTACGAATTCCGAGGACATAGATTTGGTCTCACCTCGCTTTCGTGAACTCAGCGTACAACCACCTGGCGGTCAAAACGGAGATCGACGAGTCGTGGAAACTGCTCGCGATCGTTCAGGATTCCGAATACCGTCCGCAGCTTGCGGACCCTGTTCTCGTACTCGTCGCGTCCGAGCCGGACGAGGGTGCCCGTACCCATCCAGACGAGATCGACGTCTTCACCCGAGACGTGGATCTCGGAGAGCTGCTTGGCGGGCGAAAAGCCGAGCTCCTTGAAAAGCCTGAGCACCTCGACCGCCCTCCCGACGCTCCGGGCGCCCGCCTGCGCGCCGATCTCGCGCTGGTCGATGCCGGTGATGACCGGCAGATCGACGTCCGCCGGGCCCGCCCGGCGCGGGATGACGACCCCTTCCTCGTCGACTTCGAGAATGT
>JBEKAW010000268.1:0-3418 GCA_050015715.1 Candidatus Krumholzibacteriaceae bacterium | reverse complement strand
CTCTATACCTAGGTTCTCGCAGACCGCGATGGCGTCGCGGTGCGTCCCCCTCGATGTGTAGCCCGAGGGCATCGTGATGCCGGTGACGCGGCGCGCCCCGAGGGCGTCCGCGGCGATAGCCGCGACTAGCGCGGAGTCCACGCCGCCGCTGATGCCGAGGACGACCCGGGAGAATCCGTTCTTGTCGACGTAGTCGCGGGTGCCGAGAACGAGGGCGCGATAGACTTCTTCCACGGGCCCTGGAAGGTCCGCGCGGCGCGGCCGGATTGGGCGCCTTCGCGCGATCGAGGGGAGCGGCTCGAGATCGACAATCTCGACTCGCTTGTGGGTGCCCGCGAACGGGGATGGAAGGTGCGGCAGAGCCGGGCGCGCGGCCCGTCGGCGCGCGGCGCCGGGAGATGCCCACTCCGGGTCGATGTCCGCGACGATGAGCTCCTCCTCGAACTGCTTCCCGCGCGCGACAGTTCTCCCGTCGGGCGCCACGATGACGCTGCATCCGTCGAAAACGAGCTCGTCCTGAGCGCCGACGAGGTTGAGGTAGCAGAGCCAGCAGCCGTTCGCGCGGGCGCGCCGCTGCATGAGCCTCTCCCGCTCGGGCCCTTTCCGGCGGTGGTACGGAGAGGCGGAGATATTGACGATGATGCGCGCGCCGCCGAGGACGACCTGCGACGCGGTCGGCCCGTCGTCGACCCAGACGTCCTCGCAGATGTTTATTCCGATCGCGGCGCTGCCGAAATTGACGACCAAGGCGTTCTCGCCGGGCTCGAAGTATCGCTTCTCGTCGAAGACCCCGTAGTTCGGGAGATTGATCTTTCGGTACGTGGCGGCGACGGCGCCGCCCGCGAGAACGTGGCAGGCGTTGTGCGGGCGCCCGCCCCTGCGCGAAGGCGGCTCTGGGGCGCCGACGAGAATGACGATCCCCTTCGCCTCGCGGGCGACCGCGCGCAGGGCGCGTGTGCAGTCCTTGAGAAACTGGGGTTTGAGCAGGAGGTCCTCGGGAGGATAGCCGCTCAGCATGAGCTCGGGAAACGCGACGATCTGCGCGCCGGCCTTCTTGGCCGCAGCGGCCATCCGGCGCACGATGCGAATGTTGCCATCGAGGTCGCCGACGGTGGGATTGACCTGAGCGAGAGCGATGCGGAGCTTCATGGAGCCGATAGTAGCATGGAGACGGTCTCGGGAAAAGCTCAAACGAGAACGGCGCCAGGCCGGAAAGGTACGCCTACCGATAGAGGTCCTTTATGGCTCCCCATGTGGTCGGCTTTGTAGCGACGACGCCGTATGGATCTTCCGGCGAATAGCACCCGGCGTTAAAGACGAACATGCCGCCGAGCACGCGGTAGAAGGTAGAGTATGGGTCGCATTTCAAGATTGCCACCGAACGCGGCGGGTTTTGCGTAGGATCCGGAACGACCTGCACGGTGAAGGTGTCAGGATCCGAGATGTTCATGATAGGGATCGTGCCGAGCGGAACATAGTCCAAGGCGGGAAAACAGCTCTCGGCAGTAAGGGAGATGCCAGTCTCCATGTAGCCTAACGTGAGGACTATGCTTGACGGCCAGGTCGGCGATAGGAAGGCGGCGCCGGTTGTCGATTTGAGCAGCTTGAATTCATACGCAAGGCCCAAGCGCGGTCCGTCACCGCGCACGTACATGAGATAGAGATTCCCAATTTGACCTACACCGAGAGCCGCGTGGCACTCGCGGTTGTTCGTGTCGGCGAAAAGAGCGAGCATCCCTTGATGCGCACTCGCGCTCGCGGTCAGGCAAAGCAAAAGAACAAGAGACAATAACAGACTCTTCATCATGGACCTCCGCGCACGGGCTTTGCCCGGTTGCTGATTTTCTTCGAAAGTGTAACCCTGCCTTCAGGATAGCAGGTTCAACCTCCCCTGTCAATGACGCTCCGGACCCCTAGAGGGTGAGCAGGGCCGTGAAACTAAATCCTCCCCGTTTCGTAATGAAAAGTAGCCGAAGCAGGACGCAGAGGGAAAGGAGCCTCACAATGAAGAGGGCGTTTGTCGTTTCCGTAATTCTTCTCATCGTAATGGCTTGTCAGCCACATTCGCTTCTGGCCGATTCCGGCCGGACGATCGAGAAGAGCTTCCCCGTGAAGATGGGCGGGAAGCTCGTGCTCGACATCGATACCGGCGGCGACGTCGAGATCGCGGGCTGGGACAAGGCGGAGATCGCCGCGACGGTCAGGATCGACGGGGACGACGCGGACCGCGTGAACGTCGCCTTCGAGCCGGGCTCGTCGCTCCTGAGGATTCACTCGGAGTGCGAGAAGCATCACCACGTCGACATCGATCTGCACTTCACGATCAAGGTGCCGGCGAAGTGCGACGTCGAGATCGATTCGAAGGGCGGCGAGGTCAGCATACAGGGCGTCGAGGGAGAGCTGAGCGGCAAGACGATGGGCGGAGCGCTCGAGCTTGCCCGGGTCAAGGGCGGCATTCGCCTCGAGACGATGGGTGGCGACGTGAAGGTCGAGGACTCGGAGGCGAATGGCATGGTGAGCACGATGGGGGGTGAGGTCACCATTCGCAACGTGAAAGGGAACCTCAAGGGTCACACGATGGGCGGGTCGGTCACCTACGACAACGTAACCGGGCGCTCCGCCTCTTCCGGAAACGACGACGTGCACATCTCGACCATGGGCGGCGACATAAAGATCAACAAGACGGAGGGGAAGGTCAGCGCGAAGACCATGGGCGGCGACATCGACGTATCGAAGGCCGAAGCGGTGCACGTGACGACGATGGGCGGCGACATCAACGTCGACGAGGCGCCCGCGGGTGCGACGGTCACGACGATGGGAGGGGACGTCACGATTCACTCGGCCGGGAAATACGTCAAGGCGAAGACGATGGGCGGAAGCATCGAGGTCGACGCCGTCGACGGCGGCGCCGACGCGACGACCATGGGCGGGGACATTACCGTCACGATGGTCGGCGATCCGAAGAAGGGCGATCGCGAGGTCAACCTCAGCTCGATGGGCGGCGACGTCACGCTCATGGTGCCCGAGGGGCTCTCGATGAAGTTCGATCTCGAGATCAAATACACGAAGAAGCACCACGGCGATTGCAGGATCGAGAGCGACTTCCCGATGGACATCAAGGAAAGCCCCGACTGGGAGCACAGCTTCTGGGGCGAGCCGTGCAAGCACATCTACGGGACCGGCTCCGTCGCGGGCGGCGAGCACCTCATCAAGATCAGGACGGTGAACGGGAAGATCACGATCAAAAGAGCGGCGTGAACCTCGGCCGCCTGCCGGGCGCATGCACTCGTCATGGAAAAGGGGAGCCGCCCGAATGGGCAGCTCCCCATATTATTGTATTCAGGTTCTTCCGTGGGTCGTTAGCGCAGCAGCACCATTTTGCGGGACAGAACCTTGTCCCCCGCGCGAAGACGGTAGA
>JBEKAW010000267.1:0-3421 GCA_050015715.1 Candidatus Krumholzibacteriaceae bacterium | reverse complement strand
TCCCGAGCCAGAACACGGGCACCGAGAGCCCGCCGGCCGAGATCACCGAAATGATCTGGTCGAGAGCTCCGTCCCGGCGGAGCGCCGAGACGACGCCCGTCGAGAGACCGAGAAGGACCGCGAGAATGAACGCCGTTCCCATGAGCTCGAGCGTCGCGGGGAGACGATCCCGGATCATCAGCGCGACCGGCTGTCCCGTCACGTAGCTCGTGCCGAAATCGAGGCCGAGGAAGACCTTCTTGAACCAGAGAAAATACTGCACCGCGAGCGGCCTGTCGACGCCGAGATTCGCCCTGACACGGGCGAGATCGCTCTCGCTCACCCTCGTGCTTCCCGAATAGACTCCCGCCGGCCCCCCGGGAGCGAGGTGCAGAAGCGCGAACGTCACAATCGAGATGAGGACGACGAGCGGCAGCGTCCGCGCGAGTCTCTTGGCTATGAGCTTCTTCATGACGGATCCTCGCCCCGGACAATCGCCGGAGCCCTGATCATTCATCTCCCCCGGATAGCGTGTCCGGCGCGGCGGGCGCCGCGCGCCTCAGGGTATCGGTCCCGACCGCGGCCGCGGCGACAAAGTCCCTCGCGACGGCGCCCTTGCGCGGCGAGAGCACGAAACCGTCCCCCCGCCGGGGAACCGTGACCGGAATCCCGAGCCGCGTCCGTATCGATTGCGCGAGCGAGAGCGCCTGCTTCTCCTCGCCGTGCACGAGGAACACGTGCTTCACGCCCCGGGCGGAGGCGAGCCACGCCAGCAGTCCCGCCGCGTCGGCGTGCCCCGAGAAAGAGTGGAACTCCTTCACCTTCAGGACGGGCGTGATCCAATCCTCCGTCGTCCTCCGGCCCTCCTGGTGTCCCACGAGAACGGGGCTCTCGCCGGCGAGGAGCCGCGCGCCGGGTGAAAGCGGCGCCTGCCACCCGATGATGCAGAGAAGATTCTTCGGGTTCGCGAACATCCGCATGAGATGACGCGGCGCGTTGGCGTGCGCGAGATCGCCGCTCGACGAGATGAATACGGCGGGACGGTGATGCCGCGCATGGACCTTGAGCGACGTGCGGCTCCGCACCTCCCGCAAGGTCGGGAACCGCAGAACCTCGTCCGGGTACGCCGACCGGGCCCAGTCCGAGAGCTCGCCCTTCATTTCACGGTACACGTCGGTGATCTCCCGCGCCGTGGGGCTGTCGACGAAGACCTCGGTGCCGCCCGGTATGACGCCCGAGCGCTCGTAACGGTCGATGACGGCCATCGCCTCCTGCGTTCTCCCGAGCGTGAACGAGGGGATGAGAACGTCACCGCCGTCGCGGAGCGCGCTCCCGACGGCCGCCGCGAAGGCCTCCTGAGCGCCGGAGGCGCCGCCCGCCGTGTCCCGCACGGTGCCCCCGTACGTCGACTCCATGACGACGTAGTCGGCGCGGCCTGGCCGCTCGAGCGGCGGAAGCAGGATCGAGTTGCCGGCGCCGATATCGCCCGAAACGACGAGGCTCACCGTGTCGGCGCCGGTCGCGAGACGGAGATCGACCGAGGCGGCGCCGAGAAGGTGCTCGGCCCGCGAGAAGCGGAACGAAACCGGGCCGACGCGCACGATGCGGCCGAACGGCACGGGAACGAGGCTCGAGAGAGCGGCATCGTACGTCTTCCGGGGAATGTTCTCCCGCGAGATGCCCCGCAGCATGCCGAGCATGACGGGCACGAGCTTCGCCGTTCCGGGAGTGCAATAGACACGCCCCCTGAATCCCGCCTTGAAGAGCTCCGGGAGAAGCCCGCAGTGGTCGACGTGCGCATGGGTCAGGATGACGAAGGCGAGCGAATCGGCCTGCGGCGGCAGCGCCCCGGCTCCCTGCTCCCCGAGCGCGCCGCAATCGACGATGAACCTCGTGCCGCCGTTCTCCACGATGAGGCACGAGCCGCCGACTCTCCGGGCCGCGCCCCAGAAGCGGATAACGGGGCCATCCGCGCGCTCCCCCCCGGGCCACAGATCCACGAGACAGACGGCCCCGATGAGGATGATCGCGCAGACGATGAGCCACCGTGCGTGCCATTTCATCTCTTCAGCCACCATTCATTCGCGTTCCACGTGTCCCCCGACTGCGTCGGATTGGGCCGGTAGTTGACGAGCGCCTCGGGCATCACGTCGATCTGGGTGACCCACAGGAGCGGGATCGCGGGGGACTCGTCGGCGACGATCCTCGAGATCTCGTCATAGATCTTCTTGCGCCCGGCGAAGTCGACCGTTCTGCTCCCCTCCGCGAGAAGGCGGGTGAGCCGCTCGTTTCTGACTCGCGTGAAGTTCTGCCCCTTCGGCGGGACAAACGCCGCGGAATAGGTCCCTTCCTTCGTCGAGGGATCGGGCGGCATGAGCGCCGCGTAGAGGGCGATATCGTACTTCCCGCGGCGCAGGATCCCCCCCTCGTCCCAGCTCGCGTAGAGCTCCCCGGGGCTGTAGTTTCTCACGGAGAGATCCACGCCGATCGCGCGATACTGTTCCCTGAGCACCATCTCGGAGCGCTCGCGGTCCAGGTTGCCGGTGGTCGCCGATATCGTGAGCGCGAGCGGCGCGCCGTTCTTCTCGCGAATGCCGTCCCCGTTGCGGTCGACCCAGCCGGCCTTCGTGAGCAGCCCTCCCGCGCGGGCCGGATCGAAGGCGTTGAGCGACTCGACCGCGCTCGTATAGTACGGCGACCGCGGATAGTCGTCGCCGTACGCGGGGAGCCAGACGCCGTCGTAGATCCTGTCGGCGAGCTCCTTCCGGTTCGTCGCGAGCGCCAACGCGCGCCGGACGAGGGGATCGCGGAGGATCGTGTTCTCGCAGTTGAGATCGAGGTGCTCGTTGAAGAGGGCGGCGTTCCTGAAGAGCCGGACGCCCTTCGTCCGCTCCGCGACGGCGAGCGCCGTGTTCGGAGCGTTGTCGATTGCACCGATCTCGCCCGTTTCGAGCTGCATGACGAGGGCGTTGCCGTCGGGAATGAACTTGATCACGATCTCGTCGAGATACGGGCCTTCGCCGTAGTAGTCCTTGTTGGCCCGCACGATGAGATGCGAGCCGCTCACCCATTCCTTGAAAACGAACGGCCCCGAGCCGACCGGGTGGCGGTGGAACGCGGCGTTCTGGAACTGGGGCCCGAGCGAGCCCCGCAGCAGATGCTCCGGCAGAACGGATTCGTCATAGAAGCAGTCGCCGACGAAGTTCGCGTAGACCTCGCGGAGATGGAAGACGACGGTGTGGGAGTCGGGCGTATCCACATGATCGACGACGTCCCATCCCTGGCGCGTCTCGACGTTGATGTCGGGATTCATCATGACCTCGTAACTGAACTTCGCGTCGTACGAGGTGACGCTCGCGCCGTCGTGCCAGCGCGCGTTCCTGCGGATATGGTACGTGTACGTGAGGTAGTCGGGCGAGATCCCCCCGTTCTCGACGGTCGG
>JBEKAW010000266.1:0-6094 GCA_050015715.1 Candidatus Krumholzibacteriaceae bacterium | reverse complement strand
CAACCTTTTTTCATACGCCCGCCTGGCTCGACGCGCTCCGGGAATCCTTTCCTCGCTTCGACGCGGCCTACCTCACGGTCAGGGACGGGGGCGGCCTCGCGGGCGTCATGCCGGTCGTGCGCATCGGGAAGGGACCGTTCTCGTACCTCTGGGCGCTCCCCTTTGGCACGTACGGGGATCCGCTCGCGCGCGACGGGGCGGCGAGGAACGCGCTCCTCGATCGGTTCTTCGAGATGACGCGGCCCCCGACATGCCTTGAGGGGGGCGTGGTTCTCTTTCAGGGGGACGCGCCGGCCCGACTCCCGCGGGGCGCGGAGGTCCGCATGGAGGAGTGCAGGCTCGTTCAACTTGGGGGCGGTTTCGAGTCGGTCTGGAAGGAATGGAGCAGCAAGCGCCGTCAGCTCGTGCGGCGCGGCGAGGAAGCGGGTGTCGCCGCGCGGCTCCTCGAGAGCGAGGCGGAGGTGCGGCGGTTTCATCGCATCTACGTCGAAGAATCGCGGCCGTGGGGAGGGGTCCACCCGTATCCTGAACGGCTCTTCCTCGAGCTCTTCAAGCGCCGCGCCCAGGGAGCGCTCTTCTGGGGGGCGTTCCTCGGAGAGGAGCTGCTCGGAGCCCATATCGACCTTTACTACGGGGAGATGGCGCAGGCCTGGCAGGGGGGGATGACGGAGCGCGCCGGCGAATTCGAGGCGGGCGCCATTCTCATCAAGAGCGCCGTCGCGGAGGCATGCAGGCGGGGCTCGCGCCTCTACAATCTCGGCGCGAGCGGCGGGAATCCGGGGATCCTCTTCTTCAAGGAGTCCCTCGGCGGGCGTGAGCACCGCTATCCCGTCATCACGGCGCGGAAGCGGCTCATGGCCCTCGTGCGAGGAAGGGGCGGGGCGTGACCAGGTCGAAGATCGCGGAGAACACGATCTTTCTCACCGTGAGCGGCGCGGCGAGCCTCGTGTTCACCGTCGCGCAGCTCGCGATTCTGAGCCGGTACTTGAGCGGAAGCAATTTCGGGCTCTTCGTGACGCTCAGGGGCTTCTCGCTTCTCCTCGGCACCGTGATACTCCTCGGGCTTCCGCAGGTCCTCGTGCGGTTTCTTCCGACGTTCGAGGCCCGGAACGATCCGGCGAGGACCATCGCCATCTTCTCCGTCTCCGCCGCCGTCGTCGCCGTGCTGGGGGTGGCGCTCTATTTCTCGTCGGACCTTTGGCAGCGGGTCATGCCCGCGCATCTCCGCGGGCTCATTTCCTCGCGCGAGCTCATCGTGTGGCTCGCGCTTTCGTCGGTGACCCTCGCCCTCAAGATTCTCCTCTACGGTGCCTTCAACGGCCTCCGCGAGATGCGGATGCAGATGCTCCTCGAACTCGTGTACCTCGCGGCTCTCACGACGTACATGGTCGTCGAACGGGGGCGGCTCACGGTGGAACTCCTCTTCGCGGCGGTGTTCGTCCTGAACCTCGCCGTGTTCGTCGCCGGCGTCCCCGTGTTCGTGAGACAGGCGCGAAGGCTCGCCGCGACGACAGGCGCCGCCTCGGCCGGGATCGTCGTTCCGAGCCTCTTCACCTACTGGGCGGGTTCGATCTGCCTCAGCATCGTCGCGCTCGCCTTCACCGACGTCGATCGCTTCGTCATGTCCTCGGTGGTTCCGATGGCCGCGATATCTCTCTTCCACGTCGCTTCGCGCGTCGACGTTCTCCTGAAACGGTTCCTCGGTCTTCCCATTCTCGCCGCGCAGCCCGAGATCACGAGGGTCTACGAGGAAGGGAGATGGGATGCCATCGCCGGGAGAATCGGGCTCTTCACGAAAGGGTTGGTCGCCGCGGCCCTTTTCTGCACGGCCCTCTTCGCCGTGATCGGCCGCGACGTGATCATCATACTCTCCGGGACGACGTACGCCGATTCGTATCGCATTCTCCTCATACTTCTCCCGACGGTGCCTCTCGCGGCGGTGGCGGCGCCGCTCTCCGCGACGATGCGCTCGCTCCATTTCATGAAATGGGCGGTCATCTGTGATTCTCTCTGGATGGCGGTCTACTTCGGCACCTTCTTCTTCTTCGTTTCGGTGATGGGCGTCGAGGGGATGGCCGTCGCCCAGCTGCTGGCCTCTCTCGTGCAGATGACCGCGGCCATCATGCTCGCGAGGCGCGAGAGGTTCTTCGGCGGGATCGGCGGCGGAATCGGGCGGCTCTTCGTCGTGCTCGCCGCGGTCACCGCGTGCGGCATGACGCTAACGACCCACGTGCGCCTCTTCGCGTCGATCGCGTTTCTCGTCGTTTCGCCGTTCGGCGCGCGGTTCATCATCGCGCGGCTCGGCGTGTTCAAGCCGGACGAGACGGCCCAGATACTCGATCTCGTCACGGTGCGGCCGGGAAGGAGGATCGCCGCGTGGCTGCTTTCCGCGGCGGATGGCGGGCGATGAGGAAGATCCTCATGATCATCAATTTCTTCCCTCCCGCGGGGGGCGGCGGCGTGTATCGTCCGCTCTCCTTCGTCAAGTACCTCTCGCGCCTGTCGTGGCAGGTCACCGTCGTGACCCCGCGCCCCGGCGAGTTCTGGATATCGGACCCGGGGCTCGAACGGGAAATCCCCTCGAGCGTGCGCGTCGTGCGGACCGCGTCCCTGTCCGGTTTCCGGCTCCTCGGGGCGGTTCGCGGCGGGAGCGCCGCGGGCGGGTCGCGGAGATCGTCGCGCGCCTTCGGGGCCCTCCGGCGCTTCGGGGAGCTTTTCCTCATCCCCGATACCTACGCGGGGTGGGTGCCCTTCGCGGCGCGTGCCGCGCGGGAGCTGTGCCGCCGCGAGCGCTTCGACGTCATCTACTCGACGAGCCCGCCCGACAGCTCGCACCTCGCGGCGAGAGGCGTCTCGCGCGGCTTCGGGATACCGTGGGTCGCCGACTTCAGGGATCCGTGGATCAATCTCTACCTTCGCGAGCCGCCGACGCCGATCCACCGCGCGCTGCACGAGCGCCTCGAGCGCTCCGTGTCGCGGGCGGATCTCGTCCTCGTGACGACCGCGGCGCACGAGCGGCTTCTCGCGGAGAAATATCCCTCGTGCCGGATCGAGCGCATAGCGAACGGGTTTGACGAGGAGGATTTCGCGCGGGATGCCGGCGCGCCGGATGCCGGCGCGCGGCCCGCCGCCGGCCCCTTCACCGTCACGCACTGCGGCATGCTCACGCTCGGCCGCAGCGCGGGGCCGTTTCTCGAGGGGTTCGCCGCGCTCAAACGCCGGTCCCCCGCGGCGGCGGCGGATATCCGCGTCGTCTTCATCGGCGCGCGGGAGTCCGCGAACGAGGAATGGGTGCGGCGCCTCGGCCTCGAGGGAATGGTCCTCTTCGAGGACAACCTCCCGCATCGCGAATGCGTCGCGCGCGAGCGCTCGTTCCCGGGAAGCTCTTCGAATATATCGGCGCGAGGCGTCCGATCCTCGCGGTCGCGCCGGACGGGGAGGCCGCGGACATCGTGAGGGATCTCCGCCGCGGGGAAACGGCGCGCATCGGCGATCCGGATGCGATCGCCCGCGCCCTCGAAACAATGCACGCGCGTCACCGCGCGGGAACGCTCGAGAGCTCGTACTCCCTCGACGAGGTGCCGCGGTATTCGCGGCGCGCCGAGGCCGCCCGGCTGAGCGAGCTCCTCGCGCGATTGATCGGAGGAACATGCGGAGAGAAGACATCCGGAACGTAGCGCTCGGCGTCGCTCTGTTCGCCGTGCTCCTCGTTCCGCTCCGGAGCGCGGTCGTCGACGACACGTTCATCCACCTGAGGTACGCGCGAAACCTCGCCGCCGCGGGGGAGCTCTCGTTCAACCGGGGCGAGCCGACGTACGGCGCGACGAGCCCGCTCTGGGTCGCCATCCTCGCCGTCTTCGACAAGGCGGGCGCCGACATCACGCTCGTTTCGAGGCTTCTCTCGTGGCTCTTCGCGGCCGGTGCGATCGCGCTCGTGTACCGGATAACGGCGGCGCTCGACGGGAGGACCGGCGCGCCGCTCGCGGCCGCCCTCATCATGGCGTCGGAGGCATGGTTCGTGCGATGGAGCGCGGTCGCCATGGAGACCTCGTTCGCCGCTTTCATGATTCTCCTCGTCATGGATCTCTCGCGCGGCGCGGCGCGCTCCGCCGCGCGATCGGCCGTCTTCGGCCTCGCGCTGACGCTCGCCGCGCTCTCGCGCCCCGAGGCGCTGCTCCTCGTTCCGCTCGCCGCGGTCGTCTTCGTTCTCGCGAAGGGGACGCCGCGCCGGTTCGTCTTTCTCCTCGTGTTCGTTCCGCTCTTCGCCGCGTGGCTCTATCTCATCCACCGGCACACGGGGAGCTACTTCCCTCTCACGGCGGGGGCGAAGCAGGGGAGGCCGGTCCTCTCCGCGGTCATCGTGGCGAGGTTGCTCGTCCCGGCGCGGATCATGGGCGCCACTATCGCGATTCCGTTCCTCGCCCTTGTCGCGGGGCTCCTCGCCGGAGCGTTCAAATGCCGCTCGATCGGACGCTTCTTCTCCGAGAGGGGGAACGTCCGGGAGGAGCCGGCCGTGCTCCTCATGCTCCTCTGGGTCGCCGCCCTTCCGGTCGCGTACGCGGTCCTCGATTTTCAGGTGCTCTCGAGGTACCTCGTTCCCGTCATTCCCCCCGCGATCGTGCTCGGCACCGTGGCCTGGCGCAGGATCTCCGCGCGGATGTGGGCTTCCGCCGCGCGGCGGAGAGCCGCGATCGAGATCTTCGCCGCCGTCGTCGTCCTCCAGAGCGTCCTCGTCTACGAGTTTGTCGTTCTTCCGCCGACCCTCGCCTTTTCGCGCTCGCTCGAGACGCTGCTCGTCGGCATGGGGAAATGGCTCGACAAGAACTCGCCGCCGGATGCGCTCGTCGCCACGCCGGACATCGGCGCCGTCGGCTGGTATTCGCACCGGCGCATCCTCGATCTCGGCGGTCTCGTGACGCCCGAGATCAATCGCATGAGGAAGGAGATCGACGTCGAGCGGATCATCGAGGAGGGGCTCTACCTGCGGTTCGGCCCCGACTATCTCGTGGACCGGGACGAGTTTCCCGCGCGATTCGCGTACATGACCATCAAGGGCGTGCACTTCGAGCCTCTCATGCGCGGGGAGGCGCCCAACCTCGGGATCAGGAAGCCTCACCCGGTCATATACGTTCTCTATCGCCTCGAGAAGGCGGGGGAGGCGGCGCGATGATGGTGCGGTCCCGTGATCCCGGGCCGGCACGACGGGAGCGGCGATGAACATCCCCGAGCCGCGCATACCGTCCGGCATACCCGACGACCGGTACCCCGATCTCCTTCGGAACTGGTTTCTCGGCCCGCGCGCACGCGCCTATCTCGCGCGGCGCCGCTTCCGGGAGGTCACGGCTCTTCTCGGCGGAGGCGCGAAGGGGCGCGCCCTCGACGCGGGGTGCGGTTGGGGCTACAATCTTTTTCTTCTCGCGCGGGAGGGCCTCGAGCCTTTCGGCATCGATATCGTGCAGAACGATTTTTCCGCGGCGCGGCTCATCGCGTCCGCGAACGGCTACGAGGCGAATCTCGCCGGCGCCGATCTCGCCGCGCTCCCGTTCGTATCGGGCTCGTTCGCGGCGGTTACCGCGGTCGAGACATTCGAGCACGTCTACGAGGGGGATCGCGCGACCGCGCTGCGCGAGGCCTGGCGCGTGCTCGCGCCGGGGGGACGCCTGGCTCTCTCGACGCCGAATTACTATTCCATCGTCGAAGCGGGGAAGCGCGCAATCGTGAAAGTGCCCGTCCTGAAGGCCCTTTTCCCGGCCATGTGCTATCCGGCGGGAGACGTCGATCGCGGAGCGTACCACCCCTACCGCTACCACAAGCCGGCGCCGCGCCGCGACGTCGTTCGGCTTCTCGAGGAGGCCGGCTTTCGCGTGGAGCGCGCGCGAACGGTCATCTTCATCTGGAAGAATCTTCCCGATTCGCTCGTTCCGCTCGGCCTGTTCCTCGAATCGATACTCGAGAGAGTCCCGCTCGTGCGCGGCCTCGGAAGCACGCTCATCGTGCTCGCAAAAAAGCCATCGAGCCCCCCGCGGGAGGGAAGGGGTGGAAGTGGGGACGGGGATCCGAGAAGAAATTCCGAGTAGGTTCTTTCTGCGAACAC
>JBEKAW010000265.1:0-3427 GCA_050015715.1 Candidatus Krumholzibacteriaceae bacterium | reverse complement strand
GAGTAAGAGGCCAATCGAATCCCCTGCGGGCGTCGCGATCGTGTTGCTCGCGATCGCCATGTGTGCTGCAGCCGGATGCGCCCACAATCCGCCGGGGGCGTATGGCTCGCCGGGGGTCTCCTCGTCGGTGGACACCCCGTGGAAGGCCCCTGCTCGGGCGGTCGAGAAGCAGCAAAGTGTCGCTCAAGCCGGGCCCGCCGAACAGGGCGAGGCAGCTTCGCTCGTTCCGCCGGAGCTTCTTGGGAACATCCAGAACCTGACGCTCGCGGACATCGTGAACATCGCGCTCCGCAACAGCACGCAGACGCGCGAGGCCTGGGCGCGTGCCCTCGCGGCGGCCGCGGCGTACGGCAGCTTGCGCGGCTCGTACCTCCCGCAGATAGACGTCGCCGCCTCCGTGAACTGGGAGAAGAACCCCACCGCCGGCGGGCAGCTCGCGTCCGGAGAGCGGACCTACACGGTGGGCGGCAGCATCAGCTGGCTGCTTTTCGATTTCGGCGGTCGCGAGGCCTCCCTCGAGGCGACACGTGAGGCGATGTTCGCGGCCAGCTGGACGCACAATTCGGCGATCCAGGGCGTGATACTCCAGGTCGAGCAGGCGTATTACGACTACTTTGCCGCGAAGGCGCTCCTGGAGGCGCAGCAGGCGACCGTCAACGAGGCGCAGGCGAACCTGAACGCCGCCGATGACCGCCATTCGGCCGGTCTCGCCACGATCGCGGACGTTCTTCAGGCGCGCACGGCCCTTTCCAGCGCCATGCTCGCGCTCGAGACGCTGCAGGGTCAGAATATGACGACCCGCGGGATCCTCGCCACGGCAATGGGGCTTCCGGCCAATACGAGCTTCGATGTGGAACTGCCGATCGGCGCCCCGCCCGTCGAGCAGACGGGTCAATCCATCGAGGGATATCTCGACAAGGCGATGAAGGAGCGGCCCGATCTGGCCGCCGCTCGGGCCCAGGCTCTCGAGGCGCGTGCGCACACCCGGAGCGTGGCGGCGCAGGGCTATCCGTCAATCTCGGCGAGCGGCAGCGCTAGCCGCCTTTATCAGCAAGATATTTCAACGCCAAGCGACAGCTACAACCTGACGATAGGTTTGAATTTCCCGCTGTTCACCGGTTTTTCGCACGGATACGACGTTCGGCAAGCGAAGGCTCTCGCCGATGCGGCGGAGGCAAATGCCCGGAGCGTCAGGGATCTCGTCACCCTCCAGGTCTGGACGAGCTACTACAATCTGCAGACCGCTGATCAGAAGGTTCGAACCAGCGACGATCTTCTCGCGAGCGCGACGCAGAACCAGGAAGTAGCCACGGGGCGCTACAAGGCCGGGGTCGGCAGCATACTCGATCTCTTGACGGCTCAATCCGAGCTCGAGAGCGCCCGCGCGCAGCAGATCCAGGCGCGCGCCGATTGGTGGCTCGCGGTCGCGCAGTTGGCCCACGACACGGGCACGCTCGAGGCGACGGGGTTGACGGGGCGCCCGTCGGATTCAGGGGCCGGTAAAGAAAGCGACAGCAAGGAAGGAAAGCCATGATGTCTCGTACAGGCACGCCGGCCCGGCTCATGGCACTCGCCGCGCTTCTCGCGGCGGCGATTGCGTTGTCGGGCGGATGCGCAGGCAGGAGCAATCAGCACAAGGGCCCGCCCGCCGTTCCGGTCATGGTGCAGGAGGCCGTCTCGATGGACGTGCCGGTCAAGCTGAACACGATAGGAACGGTCGCCGCGTACAACACCGTTTCCGTGACCGCTCGCGTGAGCGGCCAGCTTCTCCAGGCGGGATTCAGCGAGGGGCAGGATGTCGAGAAGGGGGCCCTCCTTCTTCAGATCGACCCCGCCCCGTACGAGGCGACGCTTCAGCAGGCGCAGGCGAATCTCGAACGGGACAAGGCGAAGCAGGACAACGCGGAGGCCGATCTCGCGCGCTATACGGACCTCGTGAAGAAGGACTACGTCACGAAGGAGGAGTACGACTCGATCGTTTCGACGGCGGCGGCCGCGAAGGCGACGGTCGCGGCCGACGAGGCCGCCGTTCAGAGCGCCCGCCTCGACCTCGATTACTGCACGATACGCGCGCCGATCGCAGGGCGGACCGGGAACCTGCTCGTGAAGCAGGGGAATCTCATCACGGCCAACGGCGGAAGCCCCCTCGTAACGATCAACCAAATCGTACCCGTGTACGTGAACTTCACGATCACCGAAGAGCAGCTCACCGGCGTACGCCGCTATGCGCAGCGGGGGACGCTCCCGGTGCAGGCATATCTTCCATCGGATTCGGCGAACGTCTATGAGGGGAAGCTCACCTTTATCGACAATACGGTGGACCAGCAGACGGGCACGATCCTGCTCAAGGCGACGTTCCCGAACGGCAACCGCGCGCTCTGGCCCGGCCAGTTCGTGCAGGTCGGTCTCGTCCTCACGAAGCAGAGCAAGGCGACCGTCGTTCCCGCGGCCGCCGTGCAGGCGTCGCAGCAGGGGGACTATATCTACGTAGTCCGGCCCGATTCCACCGCGGACCTGCGCGCGGTCGTTCAGGGAACGAAGCTCGACGACAAGGTCGTGATCACGAGCGGCGTGCAGGCGGGGGAGAGGGTCGTGACGGACGGGCAGCTCAAGCTGATGCCGGGGGTCAAGGTGATGATAAAGTCGACCCTCGTTCCCGAGGGGCCGAAAGCGGCGCCGGCCGCGGGTGGACGCGCCAAGGGTAAGGCACAGGGCAACCGGCACTGACCGCGCGCGGGCAAGGAGAGCCCGGGCCATGAACCTCTCCGAGATCTTCATCCGGCGTCCCGTCATGACGACCCTCGTCATGCTCGGCATCCTGCTGTTCGGCGTGATCGCGTACAAGGCGCTCCCCGTGAGCGACCTGCCGAGCGTCGACTACCCGACGATCGTGGTGAGCGCCTCGCTCCCCGGCGCCACGCCCGAGACGATGGCTTCGGCCGTCGCGACGCCTCTCGAGCGGCAGTTCTCGACGATTCCCGGCGTGAGCTCGATGACCTCGGCCAACTCGCAGAGCTCGACGCAGATCACGCTGCAGTTCGAGCTGAGCCGCGACATCGACGGCGCCGCGCAGGACGTTCAGTCGGCGATCGCCCTCGCCCAGCGCCAGCTCCCGCCCGGCATGCCTTCTCCCCCGTCCTACCGGAAGGTAAACCCGGCCGATTCGCCGGTCCTGTACATCGCGCTCACGTCGCCGACGCTGCCGCTGTACGCTCTGGACGAATACGCCGAGACGATGCTCGCCCAGCGGATCTCGATGGTTGACGGGGTCGCCCAGGTCCAGGTGTACGGTTCGCAGAAGTACGCCGTGCGCGTGCAGCTCGATCCCAATCTTCTCGCGAGCCGCGGGATCGGCATCGATGACGTTCAGAACGCGATCAACGACGCGAACGTAAACCTCCCGACCGGCACCCTCTACGGAACGAAC
>JBEKAW010000264.1:0-3442 GCA_050015715.1 Candidatus Krumholzibacteriaceae bacterium | reverse complement strand
CTATGATCACGCCGCTCATCGTAGAGGCGTATATCGACAACAATCAACCGATCCTGTGGGTTGACTGGGGTAACTGGCCGGCGGACATGGACTCGATTCCGGCGGATATCGTCAATGAATCGGGGCACTGCAGGATCATCGCGGGCTACGATGACGGCGGCACGCCGGGCAACCTCGCCGACGATACGTTCTATATCATCGATCCCTGGCCGACGTCCGGATCGCCGTACTGGCTGGCCCAGAATCTCGTTATCGACCCCGTGGACATCTACCTCACGGTGTCGGGGCCGGTCGCCACCGACAGCCGGACATGGGGCGGGATCAAGAGCATGTTCGTGAAATGAGCCGTTCCCCGTCCGGGGCCGCCGCGGGCCCGAGGCGGGTCGCGGCGCGCATTCGCTGAAAGCTGGGAGGGGGGAGGCGCCAAACCTCCCCCTTTTATTTTTTATCCCCTGCCTGTATAATGCCGCGTACTGCTGCGTTCAAATGACCGGAGAATAGACACCGTCACCGGTGGAGGAATCGGAGGCACATGAAGGTTCTCGTTATCGGCAGCGGCGGTCGCGAGCATGCGCTCGTCTGGAAGATCGCCCAATCGACTCTCGTTGAAAAGATCTATGCGGCGCCGGGGAACGCGGGGATTGCGGGGCTCGCCGAATGCGTGGGCACCGGAGCGGACGACATCGACGGTCTTCTCAAGTTCGCGCTCGAGCAAAGAATCGATTTGACGGTCGTCGGGCCCGAAGGGCCTCTCGTCGCCGGGATCGTCGACGCCTTCGCGGAGAAGGGGCTCGGGATTTTCGGGTTCGATTCGAAGGGCTCGCGGCTCGAGGGAAGCAAGGTGTGGGCGAAAGAGTTCATGAAGACGCACGGCATCCCGACGGCGGAGTACCGCGTGTTCGGGAACGCGACGGCGGCGATCAAGGCGGTCGAGACGGGGCGGTTCCCGTTCGTGGTCAAGGCGGACGGACTGGCGGCGGGCAAGGGGGTCATCGTCGCGCAAACGGCCCGGGACGCGCGGGCGGCCATCGAGCTCATGATGAAAACGCGCGCCTTCGGCCCGGCGGGGGAGCGGATCGTGACGGAGGAGTTCCTCACGGGGGAAGAGATCTCGATCCTCGCCGTTTTCGACGGCGCGACCTACCGGCTCTTCGTTTCGTCCCAGGATCACAAGCGGGCGCGCGACAACGACGAGGGGCCGAACACGGGAGGAATGGGAGCCTACGCGCCCGTGAGGCTCTACGACGCGCAGCTCGACGCGCGCGTGCGGAGCGAGATCATCGAGCCGACCTTCGCGGGCATGAAGGCGGAGGGCGCAGCGGGCGCCGGCGTCGTCTACTTCGGTATCATGGTGACGGAGAAGGGACCGAAGGTGCTCGAGTACAACTGCCGGTTCGGCGATCCCGAGACGCAGGTGATCCTGCCGCTCTTCGAGGGAGACCTCGCGCAGGTGATGCATGAGGCCGCCCGCGGCAATCTCGCGGGTGTTCCTTTCGAGAATGGATCCGGCGCGGCTGCCTGCGTCGTCATCGCGTCGCTCGGGTATCCGGGCTCGTATCAGAAAGGGTATCCGGTCGAAGGCCTCGACGGCGCGCGCGAGCGCGGATGCATCGTTTTCCACGCGGGGACCGCCATCAAGGACGGCGCGATCGTGACGGCCGGGGGGCGCGTGCTCGGCGTGACCGGGACGGCGCCGACGCTGAAGGAAGCGCTCGATACGGCATACCGGGGAGTGGATTCGATACGTTTCACCGGCTGCTTCTCGCGGCGCGACATCGGGAAGAAAGGACTGACGTAGACCATGAAACATGAACTGCAGGTCGCCGTGCTCATGGGGAGCGAATCCGATCGCGAGATCATGGAGGTCTGTCTCAAAGAGCTCGAGAAGCTCGGGCTCTCGGCGGAGCTCAGAGTCTCGTCGGCTCACCGGCAGCCGAAGGGCACGGTCGAGTACGTGGAAGGAGCGCTCGAGCGCGGGGCGCAGGTATTCATCGCGGGAGCGGGGATGTCGGCCGCGCTGCCCGGCTTTGTCGCCTCGCTCACGACGAGACCCGTGATCGGCGTTCCCATCGCGAGCGGGCTCGCCGGAGGAATCGACGCCCTTCTCGCGATCGCCGGAATGCCTCCCGGCGTGCCGGTGGCGACGGTTGCCGTCGGGAAGGCGGGGGCGCGGAATGCGGCGATTCTCGCGGCGGAGATCCTCGGCATCTCGGACGGCGCGATCGCGAAGCGTCTCGAGGAGATGCGCAAGGAATGGCATCAGGCGTGAGCGTCTCGTCGGGACGGATACGGGGCGATGCGCCGCTCGCGGGGTATCTCGACAGGGGGACGATTGCGCGCGTGGCCGATCTTCTCGGCTCCGGGGGCGTCGCCGTTCTCCCCACCGATACGATCTACGGCTTTCATTGCTCCGCTTCGATCCCCGAAGCGGTCGCCCGCATACGGGACCTCAAGGGGAGAGGGGCCGGGGAGGGGTTCATACTGCTGGCCGCCGACGCCGGGATGGCGGACTCCATCGTGGCGCGCTGGCCCGGTTCCTCGAGAGCGCTCCTCGCCGAGATCTGGCCGGCCCCGCTCACCGCGATTCTGCCCGCGCGGACGGAGCTCGATCCGCGTCTGGCGCCCCGGGGGAGCGTCGCCGTCCGGGTGCCCGCGCACCGGGAGCTGCGCTCGCTGATCCGGCGCCTCGGGGGACCGGTGGTGTCGACGAGCGTCAATATCTCGGGGCGTTCCCCGGTGAAAAGGATCGCCGACGCACGGCGCCTGTTCCCGGGGCTCGACGCGTATATCTCGCGCCGGGGAAGGCAGAGCGTGAGAGCGTCGACGATCGTCGATTTCAGATTCGGGACGCCCCGGCTCGTCCGAGCGGGCGCGTACCCCTGGCCCTCGGACGAATGAGCTTCTCGGGGAGCGCACATCACGGCGGCAGTATGACGGACAAACCCTCTTCTTCGAGAGCTCCGCTTCTTCTCATCGCCGCGGTGGCGCTCTTCATGGCGCTCTTCTTCGTCGCTGCCGGCACGCACCGCGTGCTCATCGCCGTTCCCGACGACGCCGCGTACTATTTCAAGATCGCCGGAAACGCGGCCGGCGGCCGCGGGCTCACCTTCGACGGCATCAACCGGACAAACGGCTTCCAGCCGCTCTGGCTGTATCTCCTCACCGCCGTCTTCGCGGTCCGCCACGCGGCGCCGGAGACGATGTTCCGGATCGTTCTCCTTCTCCAGGTCGTTCTTCTCGCGTGTGCCGCGCTGCTTGTTCACTCGCTCGTGGCGCGATTCTTCTCGAGGCGCACCGTGCTCCTGTGCCTCGCGCTCTTCGCCTTCTTCGTCTTCATTCCGAGCGCGAACGGGATGGAGTCCGGCCTCGTGGTCCTCTCTCTCGCCGCGGTCCTCTCCTTCGGCGTTCGCGCGCGAATCTTCGTCGGCCCGGACGCGAGGCG
>JBEKAW010000263.1:0-6488 GCA_050015715.1 Candidatus Krumholzibacteriaceae bacterium | reverse complement strand
CGTTCTCATCAGCCTCCTCAAGGGAGGCTTTATTTTTCTCGCCGACCTCGTCCGGCGCATGACGATTCCGCACGAGGTGGATTTCATCGCGGTCCACAGCTACAGCGATGGATTCGCGCGGAGCGAGCGGATCGAGATCGTCAATGATCTCAAGCGGACCGTGAACGATCGCGACGTCATCATCATCGACGGGATCGTCGACACGGGGCATACCCTTTCGTTCCTCGGCCAGATGCTCGAGGAGCGCCGGGTCCGCAGCCTTCGCGTCTGCGCGCTCCTCGACAAGCCCTCGTGCCGCGAGATCCCCGTCGCCGTCGACTACGTCGGCTTCAAGGTTCCCGATGTCTTCGTCGTCGGCTACGGCCTCGATTTCAAGGAGCGGTACCGGAACCTCGCCTATATCGCGGAGCTCCTGCCCGGCGCCGCGGCCGGCGAGACCCCGCAGGTCGCCGCCCGCGAGGAGCAGCCGGCGGCGCCCGCGGAGCACAATCCCTGATATGGACAAAACCCCGTGTTTTCGTTATTTTGCATAGAGCGCGGATGTGGATTGCCATGACGGAAGACCCTAGGAATAGAGATAAGTCCCGAAAGGATCAGCAGATGCCCAGAAAATGGCCTCCGACGGGTTCGTTGCCGGGCCCCCAGCGCACGTCGCGCTCCATGGCGATCTGGGTGATGGTCCTCATCATCGTGTTCATGTCGTTCCTCCTTTTCAACTCGGGCAAGGAACGCGAGTGGACCCTCACGTACACGCAGTTCATCAAGCAAATCGACAAGGGGAACGTCGCGCGGCTCAAGATGAAGGGGCTCGAGCTCAGGGGAAAGCTCGTCAGCGAGATCGTGATCCCGATGGGAAACTCGGAGGCCACCGTCTCGAGCTTCCGGGTCATACTCCCCACCGAGGACAAGGACCTCCCCGACAAGATCTGGGCTAAGAATCCGGACGCGCAGATCGAAGCCGAGTTCCCGGGGAGCAGCCTCTGGGTGAAGGCGCTCGCCACGGCGGTCCCCCTCATCGCGCTCCTCGTTCTCTGGATCATCCTCATGCGGCAGATGCAGTCCGGCGGCAACAAGGCCTTCTCGTTCGGCAAGAGCAAAGCCAAGATGATCGACGGAACCATGCCCCGCGTGACCTTCGCCGACGTCGCGGGCGCCAACGAGGCGAAGGAGGAGCTCGAGGAGATCATCGAGTTCCTGCGCGAACCGAAGAAATTCCAGCGGCTCGGCGGGCGGATTCCGAAGGGGGTCATTCTCCTCGGGCCTCCCGGCACGGGCAAGACGCTCCTCGCGAAGGCGGTCGCCGGCGAGGCCGGCGTGCCCTTCTTCAGCATGAGCGGTTCCGATTTCGTCGAGATGTTCGTCGGCGTCGGCGCGAGCCGGGTGCGCGACCTGTTCGATAAGGGAAAGAAGCACGCTCCGTGCATCCTCTTCATCGACGAGCTCGACGCGGTGGGGCGCCATCGCGGCGCCGGTCTCGGCGGCGGGCACGACGAGCGCGAGCAGACGCTGAACCAGCTTCTCGTCGAGATGGACGGCTTCGAGACGAACGAAGGGGTCATTCTGCTGGCCGCGACGAACCGGCCCGACGTGCTCGATCCGGCGCTCCTCAGGCCCGGGCGCTTCGACCGGCGCATCGTCGTCGACATGCCCGACCTCAGGGGACGACTCGGCATCTTCAAGGTGCACACGCGCAAGGTGCCGCTCGGCGCGGACGTCGACCTCGATACGCTCGCGCGCGGCACGCCGGGCTTCTCGGGCGCCGACATCGCGAACATGGTCAACGAGGCGGCGCTGCTGGCCGCGCGGCGCGACCGCGACAAAGTCGCGATGGAGGATTTCGACGAGGCCAAGGACAAGGTCATGCTCGGCCCCGAGCGCAAGAGCCGCATCATGAAGGAGGACGAGCGGCGTATGAGCGCCTATCACGAGGCGGGGCACGCCGTCGTCGGCACGTACCTCGAGCACGCCGATCCCCTCCACAAGGTGAGCATCATTCCGCGCGGGAGAACCGGCGGGGTCACCTCCTTCCTCCCGACGGACGACCGGCTCGAGGTGTCGCGCGAGTGGTGTATCGACTTCGTCACGATTTCGCTCGGCGGACGCGCCGCGGAGGAGATTGTCCTCAAGCGGATCGGAACCGGCGCGCAGGAGGACATCAAACAGGCTTCCCGGCTCGTGCGAAAGATGATCATGCAATGGGGAATGAGCAGCTCGATGGGTCCCATCTCGTACGGCGATCAGGAGGAGCAGATCTTCCTCGGCAAGGAGATCGCCGTGAGACGCGACTACAGCGAGGAAACGGCCCGGGAGATCGACAACGAGGTGCGCACGCTCATGAACGAATGCCACGAGCGGGCCACCCAGGTTCTGACGGCGCACACGGATGAGCTCCACAAGGTCGCGAAGGCGCTCCTCGAACGCGAGACGCTCGACGCCGAGGATATCAAGATCCTGCTCAACGACGGGACTCTCCCGCCGCTCAAGAGAAATTCGACCGGCGCAAACGGCGCGGCGAAACCCGCGGAGACTTCCGGGGAATCGCCTTCCGGGGAATCAAGAGAGCCGGCGGGGGCCTAGGCCTCCGGCGAGGCTCGCTTCCCGATGCACCTCTTTCGAATGCTGTAAACGATGCGCTATCCCCTCCGTTTGATCGCGTCCCGCCCGCCCGGGTCGCTCGCGCGCGCTCTCGCCGAGGCGGGCGTCGATCCGCACGGCATCGCCATCATCGAGAAGAAGGCCGAGACGGTCGTCCTGCGCGTCGATCTCGTCGCGGCCCCCGTCGCGAACATCATCAAGCAGCAGCTCCTCTCGCTCGGCGGGGACGCCGCCGTGCACCGCGAGGTCATCACCGGCGGCCCGGCGGAATCGAGCGTCTATATCATCGCCGACCGGAGCAGGCTCGCGCGGCTCCCCGCGAAGCTCGCGCGGCAGCCCTTCGGTCTCAGCGAGCTCGGCGCAGGCATCGAGCGGCTGCTCGCCTCCGCCGAGCGTCCCCCCCGCGCCGTGCCCCTTCCCCGCGGGTCCCTCGATCTCGCGGGCCCTCGCGATGATCGAGGAGGGCGCGGGCGTCATCGACGTCGGCGGCGAATCGACGCGCCCCGGCGCCGCGGCCGTGAGCGCGCAAGCCGAGCTCGAGCGCGTCATGCCGGTCCTGCGCAGGCTCGGCGGCGCCGTGAGCGTCCCGATTTCGATCGATACGCGGCGCTCCGCCGTCGCGCGGGCGGCCATGGACGCGGGGGCCTCCATCGTCAACGACGTGAGCGCTCTCGCGAGCGACGCCGCGATGATCGAAGCGGTGCGCGAGACGCGCGCCGCCGTCGTCATCATGCACATGCAGGGAACGCCCGAGACGATGCAGAACGATCCGCGTTACGGGGACGTGACCGGCGAGATCATCACGTGGCTCGACGAGCGGGCGACGATGCTCGAGCGCTCCGGCGTCGACCGCGAGAAGATTATCGTTGACCCAGGGATCGGTTTCGGCAAAAGATTGGACGACAACCTGAGAATCCTGAACGAAATCGGGGATTTTCAGGGTCTCGCTCTTCCCGTGATGGTCGGCTACTCGAGGAAATCGTTCGTGGGCGGCGTCACGGGACGCGGCACGGAGGAGCGTCTCGCGGGGGGACTCGCGGCGCTCGCGAAATGCCTCGCGGGGGGCGTGCACATAATCCGCGTCCACGACGTGAGAGAGACGATAGATTTCATCAAGGTCTGGCGCGCGATCGAGCGCGCGGGAGCGCCTTCATGAGCCTCTTTCATCTCAACCTGGCGATCGACATTCTCGACATTCTCATCGTCGCCTTTCTCTTTTACCGCCTCTTCCTTCTGATCAGGGGAACGAGGGCGGCACAGATGTTCATCGGGCTGTTCCTCCTCATCATCGTGTCGTTCGTCGCCCGCTGGCTCAACATGAACGCGTTGAACTGGATTCTGTCGAGCCTCAAGACCGTCTGGGTCATCGCCTTCGTGATTCTCTTCCAGCCCGAGCTTCGCCGGGCGCTGTCGCTCCTCGGCCAGAACCGCATCCTCGGCTACTTCATCAAGGTGGAGGAATCGGGCACGGTGAGCGAGATCGTCAAGGCGTGCCACCTGCTCACGCAGAGCGGCCTCGGCGCGATCATCGCGATCGAACAGGACGTGGGGCTTCGCAACTACATCGAGACGGGGACGCCGATCGACGCGCTCGTGACGGCCGAGCTCCTCGTCACGATCTTCACGCCGCCGAGCCCGCTCCACGACGGGGCGGTCGTCATCGAGAAGAACCGCATCATCGCGGCCGGGTGCATCCTCCCCCTCTCCCAGAATCCGCGCCTCGCCAAATCGCTCGGCACGAGACACCGCGCGGGCCTCGGGCTTTCGGAGGAGAGCGACGCGGTCGTCATCATCGTGAGCGAGGAGACGAGGACGATCTCTCTCGCCTTCGGGGGCAAGCTCAAGCGCAAGCTCGACATCAACACGCTCCGCAACGACCTCGTCGGCATGATCGGGATCAAGTCCGAGGAGGCCGTCTCGCCGTCCTGAGAGCCGCACGCGCGGGGACCGGGCGGGAAAGGAGTGACGGCCCCGCACCGCCCCACGACCGCCTCACCGCCGGCCGCCACTCCAGACGCCGCCGCAGTATCATGCGCATCGGAATGGCAAGCGGCATGCCCGTTTCCAGGCGTCAATGATCGGAATCGTATTTCCGAGGATGAGAGCGCGTTGCGCCGGAATGGGTCGCGGGAAGAGCGGAAAGACGCCCGGGCGCCGCGGCAACGAGGGTGCCGGGCGGGAAACAACGTTACCGCTTGATTCTGCCGAGGTGGACGAGATTCTCGACGTGCGCGACGACCGTCTGGTCGAACTTCTCGCTCTGCCGCTTGAGCTGCTCGATGCTCTCGTCGACCGAGAACGCGCGGCGGTACGGACGGTCGCTCGTCATCGCGTCGAAGCTGTCGGCGACCGCGACGATGCGCGCGCCGAGCGAGATCTCGTCTCCGACGAGGTGATCCGGGTAACCCTTCCCGTCGAGCCGTTCGTGGTGATGGCGGACGAGATCGCAGGCCGATTCGAGGAACTTCATGTTCTTGATGATATTGGCGCCGACCTCGGGGTGGCTCCGGACGATCTCCCACTCCTGCTCGGTGAGCTCGCTCGGCTTGTTGAGAATGTTCTCGTACACGCCGAGCTTCCCGATGTCGTGGAGCGCCGCGCCGAAGCAGACGATCTCGATGTCCCGCTTCGTGAGCTTCATCTCCTCGGCGATCATCCGCGCGTATTCGGCGACGCGGTCCGTGTGGCCGCGCGTGTACGAGTCTTTCGCCTCGATCGTGGAGACGAGCACCTTGATCGTCGAGAGGTACGTCGCCTGGAGCTCCGCGTAGAGCCGCGCGTTCTCGAGGCCCGTCGCCGCGGAGGAACAGATCGATCTGAAGAGATCGATCTCGTCGGGGGCGTAATCCTGACGGTTGACCTTGCCGCCGATGAACACGATGCCGATGAGGCGCGACTTCACGATGAGCGGGTAGCCGTAATCGAAGCCGAACCGGATCATAAACTCTGCCTCGCGCCTCGCGTCCTCGGGGAACCCGTCGTCCGCGAGCGTGATGATGTCCTGCTTGCCGAGAAGGTACTTCGACAGGCCGATCTCGCGCGAGAGCCGAACCGACTGGAGAACGGTGTCCGAGACGCCGCTCCCGCCGATGTACGACAGGTAATCGTCGGTCTCGTCGAACGCGTAGAAAAGTCCCACGGAGTCCACCCCGAGCTGCCCGACGACGGTGAGGCAGAACACGTGAATGAGCTCGTCCGGATCGCGGAGCCTGTTGAGATCCTGGCTCAGGCCGAAGAGCGAGCGCATGTCGAGGACCTTCTTCTTGAGCTCGCGGTTGATGCGCGTGTAGTCGGCGTGCCCGCGCTGCACCTCGTCCTCGAGGAGGAGATTCTTCTCCCGGAGGTTCTTCTTGCGGTGCGCCTGCGTGAGGTAATTCTCGATCTTCGCGAGAATCTCCTTGAGGGAGAACGGCTTCTTGAGGTAATCCTGCGCACCCGAGTGCAGTCCGCGCAGCATCGACTCGTGGATCGAATCCGCCGAGATCATGATCACGGGCACGTCGCGGTGGATGTCGCGCGCGCGAATCTCATCGCACACCTCGAAGCCGTTCTTTTTCGGAAGAACGACGTCGAGAATGACGAGGTCGGGCCGGCACCGCTCGTAGGCCTCGAGCGCCTCTTCCCCGTCGGCCGCCGACTCGATTTCGTAGCCCTTGCTCCGCAAGGACTCGCTGAGTATCTCTATGACGTTGGGATCGTCATCGACGAGCAATATGTTCCCGCTCACGTGCCGCCTTTCCCTCAGGATGCAGAGACGCCGATATGAATCGATTGGGCGATTTCTTTTTCCATGATCCGCGCGAACTGGGCGACGACTTCACGATCGTACCGAAGACCGTAGTTTTCCTTGAGCGCGTCGAGCGCCTCGTGCTCGGAGAGCGCGGGTCTCGTCG
>JBEKAW010000262.1:0-3534 GCA_050015715.1 Candidatus Krumholzibacteriaceae bacterium | reverse complement strand
ATCGCGCTCCCCCGAGGATGTCATCCGGCATTTCACGCATCTCGACGGCGTCGCGCGCGTCCTCGCCGAGGGCACGACGAAGGGGAGCGTCGTCACAAGGGAAAAAATCCAGGTCGACCTCCGCGTCGTCGAGGCGGCCTCCTACGGCTCCGCGCTCAACTATTTCACGGGCTCGAAGGAGCACAACATCAAGCTCCGCGAGATCGCGATCCAGCGCGGCATGAAGCTCAACGAGTACGGCGTCTTCAGAGAGGGCAGCCGGAAGCGCGCCGCGCAGGGCGCGCGGATGGCAAGGCGTCCACGGGCGGGAAGCGCGGCCGAGGCCGAAACCCGCGTCGCCGGAAAGACCGAGAAGGAGGTCTACGCCGCGCTCGGGCTCCCCTACATCCCGCCCGAGATCCGCGAGGACTCGGGGGAGATCGAGGCCGCGCGGGAGGGCACGCTCCCCGCGCTCGTGGAGGAGCGCAACATCAGGGGCGATCTCCATTGCCATTCGGATTACTCGGACGGCGCGGCGACCCTCGAAGAGATCGCCGCCGCGGGTAAGAAGCGCGGATACGCCTACATCCTCATCACCGATCACTCGAAGAGCCTGCGCATCGCGAACGGGCTCTCCGACGAGCGGCGACTCGAGCAGATCGCCGCGATCGATCGCCTCAACGCGCGGCTCAGGGGCTTCCGCCTCCTCAAGGGGGCCGAGGTCGACATTCTTCCCGATGGCTCCCTCGACATGGATGAGGCGCTCCTGAAACGCCTCGATGCCGCCTACGTCGCCATCCATTCCAATTTCAAAATGCGGCGCGACGAGATGACCCGCCGGGTCATGCGCGCCCTCGAGAACCCGTACGCGAGCATTCTTGCGCACCCGACGGGACGGCTCATCGGCACGCGGGACGCCTTCGAGATCGACATGGACGAGGTGATTCGCGCGGCGGCGAGAACTCATACGGCGATCGAGATCAATGCGCACCCGATGCGTCTCGACCTCGACGCGGCGAACTGCCGCGCTGCCGCGGCCGCCGGTGTGATGATAGCAATCGGGACAGATGCACACGTTCTTCCCGAGCTGGATTACATGACCTACGGCATCGGCACCGCCCGTCGGGGCTGGCTCTCCAAGGCCAACATTGTCAATACAAGGACCACCGCTCAACTCATATCAATTCTTCGGAAGAAACGTCGCCCCGCATAGCTGCCAATTCGCGCCACGACTTGCGCCATCGAGACGCTGCCACGTTGACAGTTATAAGCCCCTATTCCTGCGCCAGTGGCGCATTCTGTCATGTTGAAAAGTCGTGGAGCCGGAGGCGGCTCGGTCTATCACCAGATAACTTATTGTAAAATAGCGCGTTATGCCGTGACGCCGATTTGGCACGTCTCGTGCGTTATGCAACAGTGGCTGTGCGATCAGCGCTGGAAGAATGAAGGGAACAACAAACAGGAGGTAGAGAGATGGCGATCATAAGATGGAACCCAATCGGAGGGCTTGTCGGGCTGGAGGATGAGATGCGACTTCTCTTCGGCGATTTCCTCGGTCCGGACAGGGCGGGGGATGAAACAAGGTTCGTCCGTTGGGCGCCGCGCGTGGATATCGCGGAGAACGACGGCCACTACGAGCTCACGGCAGACCTCCCGGGGCTCAAGAAGGACGACATCAAGATCGAGATCCACGACAACACGCTCACGCTCAGGGGTGAGAAGAAGGTCGAAGAAGAGAAGAAAGAAAATAACTACAGGCTTGCCGAGCGCTACTACGGCGAGTTCGTGAGGGTCTTCACGCTCCCCGAGAACGTGAACAAGGACAGTATCGAAGCGGAGTTCAAGGACGGGGTCCTCAAGCTCACGATCCCGAAGACCGAGCAGCCGAAGCCGAAGCAGATCGAAGTGAAGGTGAAGTGACCTCTGGCCGTGCCTCCAGAGAGCTCGGGCCGTGAGCAACCACCGGCCCGAACGGAGAAGGCGCCCGTGCAGCGGGCGCCTTTCCTTTTGCCCGCGCTCGTTCTCCGGAGCCGCCGTTACCGCAGGTAGAGGATCTTTCGCGTCTGCCTGAACTTGCCCGCCTTGATGCGGCAGAAGTATACCCCCGAGGCAACGCCCCGGCCGGCGCCGTCGGTGCCGTTCCAGAGGACCGAGTAGCGCCCCGGAGTGCGGTCCGTGTGTTCGAGCACACTGATGAGGCGCCCCGCGGGGTCGTAGATCCTGAGCTCCACCTCGCAGCGGTCGCCGATCGAATAGTGAATCGTCGTCACGCCGTTGAACGGGTTCGGATAGTTCTGCTCGAGCGCGGTCACGTACACGGGCGTGCCGCCGCCGTTGCCGTTCCCCCTGTCACCCACGCCGGTGCGCTCCTTGATGGAGAAGAGCGAATCGCTCGTATCGAATCCCGTGTTATATCCCGGATCGTACGCGACGACCTTGACCAGGCACGAGTCGGAGATCGGCGCCGTGGCGACCCATTTGAATGTGGAGTCCGCCGTGCACCCATGCGTTATGACACTGTAGACGGCCCCTGCGTTCTTCGAGCAATAGATGCTCACCGAGTCGACTTGACGATTATCGGTTGCGTGCCACTTGATCTGGATCGTGTCACCCACCTGAAACGTCTCCTTACCGTTCGGATAGATGACGTGAACGGTCGGCGGTATGAGATCGGGCCCCGTCGCGCAGGCGCTCGCCTGGTTCGAGTACCCGCCTCCGTAGCCCGCCGCGCTCACCCCAGAGACTCGGTAGTACCGGCAGCCCGTGACCGGGTGATGCAGGTACGCGACCCCCGGCACGGAGACACTCCCGAGATACACGCTCGCGTCTGGCAGGAAATTGTTCACGGCACTCCCGTACATGGCGTATGACGTCGCGCCCACGAGGAGACCGTTCCATCCGAGGCTGATCGTCGTGTCGTTCGCCGCCGTCGCCGTGAGGTTCCTCACGTAGTCGGGAGCGGCCTTGAACGCAGCCGGTCCCCCGAAGGCCCCCTGGTCGGCCCGCGATCCGTCCGGATCGGCCGAGCCCGCAGGATCACCCGTGTCGATCCCTCCCGAGTTCACGAGGAGGTGATAGTCGTACGATGTCGTGTCGGCGTAGAGAGGATTCCTGCTCGTGTTCGTCGAATCCGCCGCGGGCGTCGTGACGACGTCGAGCGACGTGTTGCCGAAGCAGTTGTTGAACCGAAAAACGACATTGCTCATGCTCGCCGCCTGAAATCCGTTCATGGCCCCGTATGTCACAAGGTTGTTCCTGACGTTCATCAAGGAAGGGCTCGAGCCGAGGTAGACGTTCCCACCCCCGTACGCCGCACGGTTGCGGTCGAAGGTGTTGTTCGTCACACCGCCCCAGCAGCTGTCGGTATAGACGCCTCCCCCGATGATCGCCGCATGGTTCTGGGCGACGACGCTGTTCGTCATGACGAGGTTCGCGCCCTTCTCGTAGATCCCGCCTCCCATCGACGGGCTCGTGTTCTGCCTGACAAGTGAATGCGAGATCGTGAGCGCCGAATGATCAGCGCATATCCCGCCGCCAACGCCACCCCCGTCGTTC
>JBEKAW010000261.1:0-3562 GCA_050015715.1 Candidatus Krumholzibacteriaceae bacterium | reverse complement strand
CTCACGAACCGCCAGGCGGGCTCGGGCGGCGACATGCTGCCCTGTCTCTTCCGCGAGAAGGGCATGGGCCCCGTGATCGGCACGCGCAGCTGGGGCGGCCTCGTCGGCGTGTCGATGTTCATCGGAATGGTCGACGGCGGAGGGCTTTCGGCGCCCGACTACCGCGTGTACAACCCGCAGGGCGCGTGGGTCGTGGAGAACCAGGGCGTCACACCCGATATCGTCGTCGATCTCGATCCGGCCGATTTCGGAACGGGCCGCGACGCGCAGCTCTCGAAGGCCATCGAAGTGCTGATGAAGAAGATCAAGGAGGAGCCGCGCCCCTGGCCGACGCACGAGGCGTATCCGGTCGACAAGTAGGGTGAGAGGCCCCGCGGCTGAACGGCCCCGGGCCCGGGCGGCCCCGGAAGCATTCATAACCACACGGGGCGGCGGCGATTTACAACCGTCTCACGCGTTCCTCGAGATCGCTCGCGATGCGCTCGGGCGCGTCATGCGCCGGGTAGCGGACGCTCTCCCCGATACGGATCGAGATCTCTCCCGGCCGCGCGCGGCGTCTCTTCACCCGCTTGAGCTCCCACAGGCCGTCGATCCGGATCGGAATCACCGGCGCATCGAGCCCGGAGACCAGGAGTCCCGTGCCCGGCATGAACGGATTCATGGCGCCGCTTTCCGTGTGCCGTCCCTCGGGAAACACGAGAATGCTGCATCCGCGGTCCATCGTCTCGCCCGCAAACTCGAAGCTGCGCCTGAAGCCGCTCTTGTGCGGCATCGAGAAGACGTTGAAGAAGAAGACCAGGGAAACGTACTCGATCGCATAGAGGAGACGCTTGAAGAATCCCGTTCCCGGAGCCGGGTGGGCCCGTCCGCGCAGAATCTCCCCGTCCATCGCGATCGCGAGTCTGTTTCTGAATCGCGCGGGAATCGCCGCCATGATGAGCGCGTGATCCGCCTCCGTGACGTGATTCGCGACAAAGATCGCCGGCTCATGAACGTCGCGCAGATTTTCGATGCCCGTGATCCGCGGCCGTCCCAGAATCCGCGCGGCCGGGAGAACGAGCGCATAGAGGAGGGCGACGCGGAGCCAGCGCAGGGGAGCTCGTTCCTGCCAGCGCGGATACGGATAGGAGGTCGTCTCCTCGTGCACGCCCTCGCGGATCATCCTCTCGATGTCGTCGAGCGTCGTCGTCTCCGTGAAGGCCGCCTCGTCGATCTCGATCTGATACCGCTCCTCGAGCGCGCTCGCGAGCTCGACGCGTCCGAGCGAGTCGAGCTTGAGATCCGTGCCGAGCGTGGAGGAGCCCTTCGATCGACCGGGCGCGGCGCCGCTCACCCGCGAGACGATCTCGTCGACGGCCCCTGAGCCCCCGTCCGCGCGCGCGGCGCCCGCCTCGTGGCGGGAACCGCCGGACGACGCCGCGGCCGCGCGCTCGACGACGAGCTGTGTGCGCACCTTCTGCGTCGATGATCGCGGGAAATCCTCCTCGGGCCATACGAACCACCTGCGCACGCGCTGGTGCTGCGCGAGAGAGCGGTTCGCGCGCTCGACGACGGACCTCGCGTCCGTATCCGGATGGCGCAGGATGAGCACGGCGAGGGGCTCCGGCCCGCCCGGACCAGCCGCGGTAACGATGACGCTCGCCTTCACCTCCGGATCGCGGTCAAAAACCCGCTCGAGATCTTCGGGATACACTTTCATGCCGGCGGCGGTGACGATGACGTCCTTCTTGCGGCCCTTGAAACGGAGATTGCCTTTCGCGTCCATCTCCCCCACGTCCCCGGTGCGAAACCACCCCTCCTCCGTCGCTCCGAAGCCTTCCGCGGCCTTCCAGTACCCTGACGTGACGTTGTCGCCGCGAACGAGGATCTCGCCGTCCGGGGCGAGCCGCACCTCCTGGCCCGGCATGACCTTCCCGATCGAGCCCCGAACCATCTTGAACGGATGATTGACGCTCACGAGGGAGGCGGTCTCCGTCATGCCGTAGCCCTGGATCACCGCGAATCCCAGCCGGTCCCAGAACTCCTCCGCGTCCGGAGCGAGCGTGGCGCCTCCGGAGATGAAGGCCCAGAACTTCAAGCCGAACATCGAGTGGACGGCCCGAAAATCCCACCAGCGCCCGAGAGGATTGCGGCCGCGCGCGGCCGCGAGCGTCCGGCGAAATTCTTCGAGCTTCCCCCGGGTCTCGCAGTCGCGCTCTATCTTCTCGCGCAGGACGTCGAGGATACGGGGCACCGCGATGAGGACGGAGATGCGCTCGCGCTTGACCGTTTCGATGATTCGCGGGGCGCTCAGGGACTGCTGGAAGAAGACCTCGCCGCGGAGAAGCGGCGGGACGAAAACGCCCATCAGCTGACCGAAGATATGGCTCAGCGGCAGGAGGTTCAGAAAGCGCAGGGGATGCACGAGCCGCTCGAGTATCAGGTAGCGGCGTATCTCCCGCTCGAGCGGAACGAGGTTCGCGAGCAGATTGCCGTGCGTGATGCGCACGCCTTTCGGCTCCGCGGTCGTCCCCGACGTGAACACGATCTCGGCCGCGCTGTCCCGATCGATTCCCGCGACGCGGAAGGGCTCCGGAGAATGCCGCGAGAGGAGCGATTCAAGCTCTTCCATCCGGACTGCGGGCGTGCCCGAGGAAGCCGCGCCGCCCGTTGTCGCGTCGAGGACGGCGAGCTTCGGACCGACCTGATCCATGACGCGCGACACGAAGCCGGGCTCGCTCAGAACGTCGAGCGGCACGACGACGGCCCCGCGGACGAGGCAGCCGAAGAAGCAGGCGACCCACTCGGGGCTGTTTTCCGCCCACAGCACGACGCGATCGCCGGCCCCGACTCCTCGCGATTCGAGCTCCCGGGCGAACTGGAATGCCGTTCGTGCGACGCGGCCGTACGACCAGCGCGACAGGCGCAAACCCCGCCGGCAGGCAAAGGCCGTTTGATCTCCACGGGATCGGAAGTCGTCGAGGTAACTTGCGAGCGTGGCGCGCATCGATCCGATCATAGCGGAAATCGAGGCCCGCATCAAGCCGCCCCGCCTGCCCCGCCCCGCGCGACGGCGCGCCGCTCCGTGCGTGTCCTCCCGGGAGGACCGATGCGAATCCCGGCTTGTCGAACGGAAACCGCTCCGGTACAATCGATCGCGGCATTTCTCTTCGCGGAGGTGCGTTGCAGTGAGCGCAATACGATGGTTCCTCGCCGTGACGATGCTTATAGCCGCGGTCCCGGCCCAGGCGGTCGAAGACAGCCTCAAGTTCGGCGGTTTCGGCGAGGTGCATCTCTATTACGAATCTCCGCGCCCTGCGAACGTCGTTCTCTTCATTTCCGGGGACGGCGGATGGAATCTGGGCGTCGTCGACATGGCCCGGGCCCTCGCCTCGCTCGACGCCGTGGTCGCGGGGGTGGACATCACGCATTACCTCCGGGCTCTCGAGGCTTCGAAGCAGGAATGCCTCTACCCCGCCGGAGATCTCGAGAACCTGAGCAAGGCCGTCCAGCAGCGTCTGAACGCCCAGGCGTACAGGACCCCGGTGCTCGTGGGGTATTCCTCGGGCGCGACCCTCGTGTA
>JBEKAW010000260.1:0-3569 GCA_050015715.1 Candidatus Krumholzibacteriaceae bacterium | reverse complement strand
GGAGGAGGGGTATTTAATCCCCTCGAAATCGGGGATCTGCGTGGCGTTGAAGGCGACGACCACCACGTCCTTTCTCCCCCGGAAGAGCGTGTTGAAATTATGAAAATCCCTGCCTGCCGCGCCCATGATGATCATTCTTTTCCGCTTCATAAAGAGAACGCTCACCTCCGCATCTTTTCGATCAACGCAGTCGTCGAAAACCCTTTCAGCATCGGCACCCGCTCGACGCGGCCGCCGTGCTCCTCGACGAATTGTGCCCCGACGATACTGTCGCCGCCGTACTCGGCGCCCTTGACGAGAACGTCGGGCTCGAGCGCGCGAATCGTCTCGAGCGGCGTGTCCTCGCCGAACACGACGACGTAATCGACGGCCTCGAGCGCCGCGAGAACGCACGAGCGGTCATCTTCGGCGACGAGCGGCCGCCCCGCTCCCTTGAGCCTCGCGACGGACGCGTCTCCGTTCAGGCCGACGACGAGTATGTCGCCGAAGCCCTTCGCCTTCACGAGGAGCTCGACGTGTCCCCGGTGCAGGATGTCGAAGCAGCCGTTCGTGAAAACGATTTTCTTTCCCCTGTTCTTCTCCCGGAAACGCCCGAGGGCGTTCTGCGGGAGCATCTTCTCGCGGTACAGCGCCATGCCATTACCTATGAGAATGCGGCCTCGAGCTCTTCCGCTTTCACGGCGGCGGTTCCGAGCTCACGGATCACGATCCCCGCGGCCGCGTTGGCGAGCTCGATCGCTTCGTGGACGGTCGCGCCGGCGGCCAGCGCCGCCGCGAGAACGCTTATGACGGTGTCCCCCGCGCCCGTGACGTCGTACACCTCGCTCGCGCGCGCCGGGAAATGCCGGGGACGTTTTCGCCCCTCGAACAGCGTCATTCCCTCTTCCCCGCGCGTGATGAGGACGGCCGACGCCTCGAGGTCGCGCAGGAGCGCCCCGCCGACCAGATTGAGATCGGCGTCGCTCCTGATCTTCGTGTTGTAGAAGCCGCCGGCCTCTTTCTTGTTCGGCGTGACGGCGAAGGCGCCCCGGTAAAGGGAAAAATGCCCCTCCTTGGGATCGATGAGGAACGGCACCTTCCCGGGCCCGCAGAGCGAGCGCACGAGATCCATGACGTCGCCCGAGACGACGCCCTTTCCGTAATCGGACACGACGACGGCGCGGGCTCCCTTCAGGGCGGTCCTGACCGCGGAGAGGAGCTTTCCGAGAACGGCGTCCCGTATCGGCTCGGCGGACTCGAAATCCGCCCGGACGACCTGCTGGCTGTGCGCGACGATCCGGATCTTCTCCGTCGTCGGCCTCCGCGGATCCGCGACAAGGGACGAGACGGAGAGCCCCTTCTCCCTGATGAGCCGCTTGAGCTCGGTCGCGGAGCCGTCCGCGCCCGTCACCCCGGCGAGTGTGGCCTTGACGCCGAGAGAGGCGAGGTTCCAGGCGACGTTCGCCGCGCCCCCCGGGCGGACGCTCGTCTCGGCGACGGCGACGACGGGTACGGGCGCCTCGGGGCTGATCCGGTCGACCTGCCCCCAGATGTAGCGATCGAGCATGATATCGCCCACGACGGCGACGCGGGATCGCCGCATCGCGCGGGTGATCTCCTTTACCCTGCTCCTCCGCATGGAAAAACCGCCCCGTTTCGCCTTCGGCTCGCAAGCGCGTGGCGAATCTCTATCTTCCGCTATAGTTTATACTTTCGGAAATATACCTTAACCGGCGCGATTGAATCAAGGGGATTTGTCGCGGCGCCGCCCGATGCAGGCTCCCCGAACAAGAGTCCTACGCACCCCCCGCGCGACCTCCGAAGAGCGGGCCCTCCCCTTTCCGGTGCTCGTCCCAGAGACGCCGGAAGCGGCTGACGTATATCGCCTTGAACAGCTCTTCCTTCTCCGGGAAATGCTCGAGGACAAACTGGCGGAAATTCCGTATCTCGATCTCGATGTCGACGCGAGGAAGGTCGCTCTGCTTGATGAGCCCGGCGATCCGGTCGGCCATGGCCCTGATCTCCTTGGCCTTCTCCCCGTCGACCTTGCGCGACCGCGCGTTCACCGCGCCGAAGATCTCGCGCTCGAACGACTCCCAATCGATGTCGCGGATGGGCCTCGGGCCGCTCGTGAGCGAGAGCCGCTCGCCGCAGGCGCAGACGATCTCCCTGTTGAACTCGAAGAGACTCGCGTCGTACTCGCGCTGACACTTCGGACATCTGAGGGACATCGCGCCCCGCCTTCCTCCGCCGGACCGAACGCTATTGACTCGCCCTGACAAAGCTGATACATGATACCAGAAAGGGACACGCAAGAAAAGGAGAGCTCATGAAAAATCAGCAGCAACAACAGCAGCAGCCGATACCGATCGAGCTTGACGAGAAAGCGGCGGAGGGAATCTATTCGAACTTCGTGCTGACCGCGCACACGGCGAGCGAGTTCGTGCTGGATTTCGCGCGGATGGTTCCCGGGGTCAACAAGGCGAAGGTTTTCGCCCGGATCATCATGACGCCGCAGTCAGCGAAATCGCTCAGCATCGTACTCGCGGGCGCGATCGAGAAGTTCGAGGAGTCGTTCGGAGCGATCCAGGTCCTGCCGAAGGGGAGCCGGCCCGACGCTCCGCCGATCGGATTCCAGAACCTGCCCGGACAGGCCCCGGATAAAAAATAGATCAGGGACTCGCGGGCGGCCTCGTCTTCCAGCGCCGGTGCGCCCAGAAGTATTCCCCGGGGTGGCGGCGCACGCAATCCTCCAAGATCCTCGCATGCTCCTGCGTGAGACGCGCGATCTCCGCGTCCCGGTCCGCGCCCTCCCGCGGACGAAGCGGCGGAAAGAGAACGGCGTCGTGCGTCTCATCGCCGCGCCGCACGATGCAGCAGCAGACGATCGGCGAGCCCGTGCGGTAGGCGAACTGCGCGGGCCCCTGGAACGTCGAGGCGGGAGCGCCGAAGAAATCGACGAATATGCCGGCCTTCCGGGCGTCCTGGTCGGCGAGGAGCGCGACGACGCGGCGCTTCTTGAGCGATTCGAAAACCCCCCGCGCCGCGACCCCGCGCTCGATGATCCCGATGCCGGCCGCGCGCCTGAGATCGTTCATGAGACCGTTCACGAGCTTGTTCGTCTGTTCGCCGACGAGAAAATCGACCGGGAGTCCCTGCGCGACGGCGCCCGCTCCGAGAAGCTCCCAGCTCCCGAAATGTCCCGTCACGATGACGACGCCGCGCCCCGCGGCGAGCTCGTTCCGGACGTTCTCGAGCCCCTCGAACCTGACGAGCCGCAGATAGTCCCGCCGCTTGAGGCGGCCGAGCGAGGCGAACTCGACGATCGATTTCGCGAAGTTCACGTAGGAGCGCCGCGCGATCCGGACCTTCTCCGCGCCGCTCAGCGTGTCGCCGAAGGCGCGGTCCAGGTTCTCGAGCGTGACTCGCCGGCGGAGCCGGATGCAGTCGAAGAAGAAGACGCCGAGCGTGCCGCCGACCTTCACCGAGGCCTTGAACGGAAGTATCCGCGGGAGCGCCCTGAGGATACGCACCCCCGCGAGCTCGAGACGATGCCGGATTCGTATCCAGACGGACGCTCTCAAAGGTCG
>JBEKAW010000259.1:0-3578 GCA_050015715.1 Candidatus Krumholzibacteriaceae bacterium | reverse complement strand
AACCCCGCTATATTCTTCCAGTGGATGCCTTCGGCAAGCGCCTCGATCTCTTCGATGCTTTTCCCCGCCGCATAGAACGCGGCGACGAGCGAGCCGCCGCTCGTCCCGGCGAGATAATCGATGGGGATCTTGTTCTCGATGAGGGCCTTGAGCACCCCGATGTGGGCGACGCTCTTCGCCGTCCCGCCGCTCAACGCGAGGCCTACTTCGACCCGTTTCACGATTCCCGCTCCCGGAGAGATTTCACGCGACGGGAGACTTGAGTCTCGTGAGCCTCTCCCGGACGAAGTCCGTCGTCCGGGGATCGACCGCCGCCATTCTTTCGTACACCTCGGCGGCCCGGTCGTGCAACTTCATTTTTTCGCAGGCGAGACCGAGATTCCGGTAATACATCGCGTTGCCCGATTCGCACTCGATCGCCTTCGTGAAATAGACGAGCGCCTCGTCGAATTTGTTCGAATGCGCGAGGTGGCACCCGAGGGCGTTGAACGCGAATCCCGAGCTCTCCCCCCGCTCCATGACGTTCGCGAAGTGTCTCCCGGCCTCCTCGAACGAGCCGAGCTTGTCGAGAACGATCCCGATGTTCACCTCGAGTTGCGCGTCGCGCGGCTTGAGGCGGAGCGCTTCGCGGAACGCCGCGAGCGCGTCATCGAACCGCTCGTTTCGCTCATGAATGCAGCCGAGGCTGCTGAGAACGTCGGTGTGGGCCGGGTCCGCGGCGAGAACGCGCTGGTAGAGAGAGAGGGCGCGCTCGTCGTCCCCGCGGAGCTCGGCGATCTTGCCGGCGAGATAGAAGATGTCCTCCCGCTCGGGGTAGGCCTCGCACGCGCGCCTGACGACGGCGTCCGCCTCGTCGAGGAGGTGCATCCGCGTGTAGAGCTGAATCGCCTTGAGGTAGACCTTGAACGGGGTGTCGGGGAGGAAACGCATCGTTTCGAGAATGCGCGCGGCGCCCGCATGATCGTTCATCCGGCACCGCAGGTCCGCATGGATGGTATGGGAGTGCGCCGCAAACGGCTCCAGCGCGATCGACCGCGCGATGTACTCGAGCCCCTTGTCGATCTCGCCCGCGAGGGCGCAGGCCGCGGCCGCGTTGCGGAGGACGTCCGCGTTGTCCTCTTCGAGCCCTATCGCCCGCTCGAAATGGAGAAGCGCCTCGGCGGGCTCGTTCATTTCAATGAGGGCGACGCCTATGTTGTTGCAGAGCTCGGGATGGCACCGACCCGCGAGCCGCAGACCGGAGCGGAAGGCCGCGAGAGCCTCCTGTCGGTTTCCGTTTCTGAGGTGGGCGAGCCCCGTGACGTTGAGAAACTCCCATCGCTCGGGCCCGAGCTCGAGCGCGATATCGGCGTGAGAGATGACTGCATCGTTCTTCCCGAGGTCGAGGAGCTGCGTCGCAATCTCGAAGACATAGGCGGGATTGCCGGGGCAGGGCCCGACACCGTCGCGTTCGAGCGCGCACCAGGCGAGGGTCTTCCGGTACACGCGATTCGATTGGGCGAGCCTCCCGTAGTGATGAATGACAACGCCGCTCTCGCGCACCGGGATGTCGGCCTCGATGAGCGATTCCTCGACGCTCTCGTGAATCTCGCACGAGTAACGGACGGCGCCGCTGTTCGGAAAGAGCCGGATCTGGCGATCGGCGAAGTACGCCGTGCACGCCGCCGCTCTCGGGCCCCCGCCGGAGGCAGGCTGGAGACCCGGGATCTTCGAGGACCGCGTGTACGTGCGCTGCTCGAAGGCGAACGCCGCGCCCGGCTCGCTCCGCACGAAGCGCCGGATCGTTTCGTGGTCCTCGCGCGCGATCTCCTCGTCGGCGTCGAGCACGAGGATCCATTCCTTCGTCGCCTTGGCGAGGGCGAAGTTCCGGGCCTCGCTGAAATCGTTGTTCCAGGACGCCTCGTACACTTTCGCGCCGAGCCTCCTGGCCTCCTGGATCGTGCCGTCCGTCGAACCTGTATCGACAACTATCATCTCATCGACCAGATCCTTGACACTGTCGAGAGCGCTCCCGAGGCACGCTTCTTCGTCCCGGACGATCATGCAGACACTGATCGAGCCCTTTCGCATGGCTTTAAGTTCTTCCATATCAATGATTTTCGCCTTCTCCGTCCGTGGCATTTCCAGCGTTCTCCCGCTTGAGACGAGATACGGCGGCATTTCCGCCTAACTGGCGGGAAATCAAGAGCTATGCCATGAACGGCCGCGAACGGGACCGGAGAGCCCTGCTTTCGCTCACCCCGCGCCTCTTGCCGTGCGGCGGCGCGGCACGTATAATGGGGGCGCGCGCTCGGAAGAACGGAAAGGACTCCCGATGAAGGTGGCCGTTATCAGCGACACGCACGATCATCTCGAGAACGTCGAACGGGCGATCGCCGAGATCAATGCGCTCGGCGTCGGGGCGCTCTTCCATTGCGGAGACATCGTTTCGCCCTTCGTTATCGACCGGCTCGCGAAGTTCGACGGGCCCGTCCACGTCGTCTTCGGCAACAACGAGGGGGACCGCTATATGATCGCCGGCGTCGCCGCGAAGAAGTTTCCGAACGTGAAGCTCCATGGCGAAGTGGGGTTCGTCGAGACGGACAGCGGCGAGGTGGCGTTCACGCACAGGCCCGAGTTCGCCCATGGGCTCGCGTGCACGCAGAAGTACGTCGCCGTGTTCAACGGTCACACGCACCGCATGAAGATCGAGCAGGTCGGAAGAACGTGGCTCATCAATCCGGGCGAGCTCATGGGGCTTCTCGAGCCGCCCGGCTGGATCGTCTTCGATCTCGCGACGGGGGAAAACAGACACTTCACGCTCGCGTGACGGGGCGCGCTCCTTCCCCCGCCCGCGCTCAACCCTTCAAGGGGAAATCGATGCCGGGCCTCCAGCGAGAGAGAAGATCGAGCGCGTCGCGAAGGGTCGGAATTCCGGCACGTCCCCCGAGCTTGGCGCACTTGAGCGCGGCGACCGCATTCGCGAAGGTGCACGCCCTGAGCGTGTCCCATCCCTGGAGGACGGCGAAGAGATAGGCGCCGTGGAAGACGTCCCCCGCGCCGGTCGTATCGACGGCGTTCACCGGAAAACCGGCGACTTCGACGGGCCCCGCGCCCGAGAGGAAGGCGCATCCGCGCTCGCCGAGCGTCACGACCGACGCCTTCGGCCCGAACGATCGAATGGCCTCGAGCGACCTCGAGAGATCCGCGCCTCCCGATATCTGCCCGGCGAAAAGCTCGCTCGCGACGATGTAATCGCACTGCGGGAGAAGCTCGCGGACCCCGTCTCGAAGGGACCCCGCGTCGATGAGCACGGGAATTCCGCGCGAGCGCGCCGCCCGTGCCGCGGCCAGCGCCGCCTCGGGCTCGAGGTCGTCGATGAGGAGCCCGCGCGCCGAGGTGACGAGGTCGAGGTTCACCTCATGCGCCCCGAGGCGCGATGCGCTCCCCCGTGTCCAGACGATCGTCCTGGCCGCCGTTCTCGCGTCGACCATGATGAAGGCGTACTGCGACGTCGCCCCGCGCTCGACGACGACGGACGAGACGTCGACTCCCTCCCCGCGCAGGTCCTCGAGCATCCGAGCGCCGAAGCCGTCGTC
>JBEKAW010000258.1:0-3591 GCA_050015715.1 Candidatus Krumholzibacteriaceae bacterium | reverse complement strand
CCGAAGGAGGCTCGCGAAAATGCTCGAGGGCGGAACGACGACCATCGAGATAAAGAGCGGCTACGGGCTCGAGCTCGAGAGCGAGCTCAAGATGCTCCGCGTCATACGGCGCCTCGGTCGCGAGATGCCGCTCGACGTCGTGGCGACCTTCATGGGCGCGCACCAGCGGCCTCCCGAATACGGAGACACCGCCGCGTACGTGGACGCCGTCATCGGCGAGATGATTCCCGCGGTCGCCCACGCGAAGCTCGCCGAGTTCATCGATGTTTTCTGCGAATCCGGGGTCTTCGGCCTCGAGGAGACCGAGCGGATACTCGAGGCGGGACGAAAGTCCGGCTTCGCTCTCAAGGTGCACGCGGACGAGATCACCTCCATGGGAGGCTCCGAGCTCGCGGCGCGCCTCGGGGCGGTCTCCGCCGAGCACCTCACGAAGATATCCCCCGCGGGAGTGTCGGCCTTGGCCGCGTCTCAGACGATAGCGGTGCTTCTGCCGGGCACGACCTTCGGGCTCGGCTCGAGGGACTTCGCGCCGGCGAGGCGCATGATCGAACAGGGCGTGGCCGTCGCGCTCGCGACCGATTTCAATCCGGGGAGCGCTCCGTCCTGCTCGATGCCGCTCGTCGTCGCGATCGCCTGCTCGCAGATGCGGATGACGCCGGCCGAGGCGATCAACGCGGCCACGATCAACGCCGCGTACGCGGTCGGACGAGGCTCCTCGACCGGCTCCCTCGAGGAGGGGAAGCGGGCCGATTTCGTCGTGTACGACGTAGGAGATTACCGGGAGATCCCGTCGCGGGCGGGCGCCAACCATGCGATCACCGTGGTCAGGGAAGGCGCCGTGGCGTGGGATCGTCCCGCCTTCGAGATGGCAAGCGAGGTCGGGTTTTGAGCAAGGCAAGCCAGATACGGCAGAAGGCGCAGGAGTTCCTGAGCAAGGGCCAGACGGAAAAGGCCATTCAGGAATACCGCCGCCTCATCTCGATCGAGTCCAGGAACCCGAATCTCTACAACGAGCTCGGCGATATCTACCTTCGCTCGAACGACAAATCGCAGGCGGTGCAGAACTTCGAGAAGGCCGCCGTCATCTACGAGAAGGTCGCCCTCTACAACAACGCCGTCGCCGTCTGCAAGAAGATACTCAGGATCGAACCCGAGAAGGCCGAGACCATCTTCAAGCTCGGGGAGCTCAGGGCCAAACAGAAGCTCACCGGCGAGGCGGTCACCTACTTCACGCAGTACGTCGAAGCGGTGCTCGAGAATCCGCAGGCCATGCTCACGCGCTCGCAGAAGGACGTCGATCTCATGGTCGGGCTCATGCCGACCTCGGAGCCTGTCCTCGCCAAGGCCGCTGAAATCTACGAGCAGCTCGGGCTCAAGCTCAGGACTGCCGAGGTTTACACGACGCTCGCCGGGATCGCCTCGGAGAACGGGGACGAGAAGAACACTGCCCACTACAAGCGCAAGGTCGACGAGATGAAGGGCGGTCTCGCTCCCGAAGAGCTCGAACAGATGAACAGGATGGCCGCAGGGCAGGGAGGCGCGGCGTCATCCGCAATCGCGGGGGAGGCTCCGGTGGATGAGCCCGGGCCGGCGCCCGCGGCGGCCGAGCCCGAGGGCGCCGCGGGGAATTCCGAGGCCGCCCCCGACGTTCCCCCGGCCGGGGATGAGTCCGCGGCAGGCGCGGGCGATGAGGAGCGCGCTCCCGCGGATGCGGAGGCGCCCGAAACCGGCGCGATAGCGAGCGAGGCGATCGACGAGGCGGAGATGGTGGCCGCCATGAGCCGGGGGCGCGAGATCTACACCGCCAGCGAGGCGGCGGTTCCGCCGGCGTTCGCTTCGGGTCCTCCGGCCCCGTCGCGGGAAGACGCGGCGCCTCGCGTCGAGGGCGACGCGGAACGGGGAACGAACCTCGCCGAGGAGATAACGAGCGACGTCGAGAAGGACGATCTCAAGAGTCACTACGATCTCGGCATGGCGTACCTCGAGATGGGGCTGTTCACCGAGGCGATCAGGGACTTCCAGATCGCGTCCCGGTCCCCGGAGCTCCAGCTCAGCAGCATGGAAATGATCGGTCACTGCTTCCTCAAGCACGGCCAGCCGCGCCTCGCCGTCAAACAGCTTTCGCATGCGCTCGAGATCGCGAGAGCGGCCGGCGCGGAATGCCTCGGCATCCATTACAATCTCGGTCTCGCGCATGAAATGCTCGACGAGCTCGACGCCGCGCTGGAACATTTCGAAGAGGTCTATGTTCTCGACATGTCGTTCCGCGACGTCGCCGACAAGATGAAAAAACTGACCACGGTCTCCTGAAACGGGTTTCCATGGAAACCTACATGCCGCCCTGCGATCTCCACCTCCATTCGAATCACTCCGACGGAACCATGTCTCCCGAAGAGCTCGTGAGCTACGCGCACGCCGTCGGGCTTTCGGCCGTCTCGATCACGGACCATGACACGACCGGCGGCCAGGAGGAGGCGCTCGAGACGGGAAGGCGATTCGGCATCGATGTGGTCACGGGGATCGAGTTCAGCATCGAGGAGGAGGGCGCGAGCGTCCACATTCTCGGCTACTGCTTCGACCACCGGAACGTCCCGCTCATCACGAATCTCGAGGAACTGTCCCGGGCGCGGGTGACGAGGGCGCTCGAGATCGTGCGCAAGCTCGAGGAGAGAGGCGTCTCGATACCGTTCGAGGAGGTGCTCGCGGAGGCGGGGAACGGGAGCGTCGGGCGACCGCACATCGCCCGCGTTCTGCACCGGCGGGGGCTCGTCTCGAGCGTGTCGGAAGCGTTCGTGCGATATATCGCCGACGGCGCCCCGTGCCACGTGCCGAAGAAGGTGCTCCCGCTCGAGACGGTCATCGGGCTCATCGCCCGGGCCGGAGGAGTGGCGGTCTGGGCCCATCCGGGCTGGAACGTGCGGAAGGCGGAGCTCGTCGAGCGGCTCATCGCGTCCGGCGTCAGGGGGATCGAGGCATGGCATCCGAACCACAGCGAGCGGCTCTCGGCGGAGATCATCGCGCTCGCGCGCTCGCGCGGCCTCGTCTGCACGGGGGGCAGCGATTTCCATTTCGTCGAATTGATGCAGGCGGACATCGGCGAGGTGACCGCCCCCTACGAGAGCGTGCTCGCGCTGCGGAAAGCGGCGACGGAGAAGCTACATTTGGCTTGACCCTCCTTCCGTGGCTCACGTACATTCCATGAGAAAAACCGCACGAGGCGCCCATTCCGGGTCGTCCTGTCTCTCATCGCGGAGCGTTGTTCACCATGCCGCACCGGCGGGAACGCACGATAATCCTCGCGGCTCTCTTCATCGCCCTGAGCGTGGCGCTCGGGTTTCTCCTGTCCGAAATCCCGAACGTGGAGCTCATGACGCTGACCGTGTTCGTGTCGGGCGTCTTCTGCGGCGCGCGTCTCGGAGGCCTCGTGGGCGGTCTCTCGATCCTCTTCTATTCCCTTCTCCCACCGCTGGGCCCCGCGCCGGCGCCTCTCCTGGCGGCCCCGGTCCTCGGCTACGTCGTCACGCGCGTCGCCGGCGGACTCGCGGGGCCGCGCCCCGCGCCGTCGGGCTGGAGAGGCGCGGCGGCGACCGC
>JBEKAW010000257.1:0-3612 GCA_050015715.1 Candidatus Krumholzibacteriaceae bacterium | reverse complement strand
AGCCGCCCGGGCCCGCGCGAAGATCGCTCTTCTCAGAGGCAAAATGGCCGCGACCTTGAAGGAGCTCGGCGTCGAGGAGAGCCCCACGCGTCCGGCAGAGACGGTGTTCGACGTTTCGATGACCAACATCGCCGAGATCGAGAGCTACCTCGCCTCGCTCGAGGCCTCGCTCCAGGGGCCGATGGCGAGGCGCGCGGAGCTGACGAAGGAGCTCGAGCGCATGGGAGCGATAGCGAGCGAGGTTTCGCCGCTTCTCGAGATCGGGCTGCCGATCGAGCATTCGGCGTTCACGTTCCTCGACGTGCACTACGGGGAGATCCATCCGGAGAACGTCGAGGTCGTCAAGGAGAAGATCGCGCATCTCCCCGCCGTGGTCTTTTCCGTCGCCAAGCGGGGCAAGAACGACGTGATCGTCCTCATCGGCGTCAAGAGCGACCGCCTGAAGCTCAAGAAGATCCTCAAGGACGCGGGCTTCGACGAGATCGAGATCACCGCGGAAGCCAAGAAAGAAGCGCCCGGGATCACGGAAGAGCTCCTCCCGCGCATCGGGCGCGCGAAGGAGGAGCTCGCGGGCCTCGACGCGACGATCGCCTCGGTGCGGGAGGCGAACGAGACCAGGCTCGTCGAGTACAGCCGGCTGCTGAGGGTCGCCGCGCTGCTCATCAGATTTGTGAACCACGTCAAGCGGACGACGCGGACGTATATCTTCTCGGGCTGGATCCCCGTCGACGAGCTCCCCGTCGTCGAGCGGGAGGTCATGCAGGCGGCGCGGGGGCGCGCGCTCGTCCAGGTGCTCGATCCCGACGACGTCGCCGGAGTCCGGGAAGGGCGCGTCAAGGTGCCGGTGCTTCTCAAGCACCCCGGCTTCCTGAGGCCGTTCGGGCTCCTCATCTCGAGCTACGCGACCCCGGACTACAAGACGGTCGACCCGACGTTCTTCATGGCGATCACGTTTCTTCTCATGTTCGGGATCATGTTCGGGGACGTGGGGCACGGGGCGGTGCTTCTCACGCTCGGCTGGCTCGTTTCCCGCCGCGCCAAGGACCCCGGCGACACGATGGCGCTCTTCGGCAGGCTCGGCGCGTACTGCGGCGCCTCTTCGATCGTCTTCGGCTTTCTCTTCGGGAGCGTTTTCGGGGTCGAGAACCTGCTCCCGCATCTCTGGATGAAGCCGATGGACAACGTCATGTACGCCTTCAAGGTCGTGATCTATTACGGCATCGCGGTCATCACGCTCGGGATCGCGCTCAACGTGTTCAATTCGATCCGGACGAGGAATTTCGCCGGGCTCTTCTTCGATCACGCGGGGCTCGTCGTCGCCGCGCTGTACTGGGCCGGAATCGTCGCCGTGTCCGTGTTCCTCTCGAACAAGCCGCTGCCGAAGGCGCTCCTCTTCCTCGGGGTCGGTCTCCCGGTGATCGTTCTCTTCCTCAAGGAGCCGCTCATCGCCGTCGCGCGCCGCAAGAAGGTGCATTTCGAGAACGGCGTCGGCATGTATATCTTCGAATCGTTCCTCGAGGTCATGGAAATCCTGACCGGCTATCTCTCGAACACGGTGTCCTTCATCCGTGTCGCGGCGTTCTCGCTCGCCCACGTGGGGCTCTTCATCGCGGTCTTCAGCCTCGCGGGAATGGTGCGGGGCGCGAGCGGCGGCGCGGTCTACGCGGTGCTCATCCAGTTCTTCGGGAACATCGGGATCATCGCGCTCGAGGGTCTCATCGTCACGATCCAGGCGATACGTCTCGAGTACTACGAGTTTTTCGGGAAGTTCTTTTTCGGTGGTGGCATGGAGTACAAACCGATCGGCCTGAGTGCGCAGACGGGCCGGGAGGACTGAAAGGAGAAGGCATGGCCGAGCACGAAACGCGCAGGAGCAGAGCGAAGAAGTACATCGCCCTGTCGATGGTCGTCGCTTTCGCGACGGTGTTGACGGTGTTTCTCGTCAACATGGTCCAGACGGTTCAGGAGGTCAGGGGACGGCACGCGATCGAGGCGTACGCCCAGACGCCCGGCGGCGGCGCCGAGACGCAGGCCCAGCCCGCGAAAGGCGCCTCGAGCACGGACACGCACGCGGCGAGCTGGGGATTTCTCGCGGCCGCCCTGTCGACGGGAATCGGCTGCATCGGCGCCGGGATCGCCGTCGCCGCCGTCGGCGCCGCGGGTCTCGGAGTCATCGGCGAGAAGCCGGAGCTCACCGCGCGGGCGCTCATCTTCGTCGGTCTCGCGGAAGGAATCGCGATCTACGGTCTGATCATCGCGATCATGATCTTGACGAGGATATGACGGTTGCCTTTGCGCCTTCGGTCGTTCGGGGGCGCGGGATGCGAAATCTCGAGCCGTGGAGGCAGGTGAGGTGAGATGCCGCGTTTCTACGTGATAGGCGATGAGAGCACCGTATCGGGGTTCGGGCTCGCCGGGGTCGACGGACAGGTCGTCGAGACCGTGGACGAGGCCCGTGAAGCCCTCAAGAAGGCGTTTGCGGCGCCCGACATCGGCATCGTCATCATACCGGAACGGCTCGCCGCCGGGATGCGCGAGGACGTGGAGAAGTGCGTCTTCGGATGCGCCTTTCCGCTCGTCGTCGAGATCCCCGACCGGGAGGGGCCGATGGACAAGAGAGTTTCCATCCAACAGATGGTTCGTTCCGCGGTCGGAATCAGTGTATGAGAGGTCTCCAGTAACCATGCGGAGGAGCGATAACCGTGGCTGAGATGGAATCCGTCGATAAGATCTGCGCGCGGATCAGGGGAGACGGAGCGAAAGAGATCGATGAGATCCTCGAGAAGGCGCGGCAGTCAGCCGCCGGGATCGTCGCCAAGGCCGAGGCGGAGGCGACGACGGCGGGCGAACGCATCGTGAGGGAGGCGGCCGACAAGGCGGAGCTCGCGAAGAAGCGCAGTCTCTCGAGCGTGAGCCTCGAGGTGAAGCGCATTCACCTGCGTTCGCGCGAGGAGGTCGTCACGGCGGTGATGGAGCGCGTGAAGGCGGAGATCGACGGGAGCCGCAAACGGAGCGACTACGCGGCGGTTCTCGCCGGCCTCGTCGCCGAAGCGCTGCGCGTTCTCGAAGGGGAAGAGTTCGTCGTATCCGCCGACCGGCGCGATCTCGCGGTCCTCGAATCCGGCGTGTTTCCCGCGGTGCGGGAACGGATGCGGAAGGAAGGGCGGGCCGTGAAGAGCATAGAGGGGAAAGAGCTTGCCGCCCCGACGGCGGGGGGCGTCCAGATCGGGGTGCCCGGCGGAAAGGTCGTCTACGACAATACGTTCGAAGCGAGGACGTACCGGTACCGGGACGACATCAGGGCGATCATATTCAAGAGCGCCTTCTCGACGGAGGACAAGGTCGAGTAGACGCGGGCGCGATGCGGCCCCGCGGCGGGCCCGTGACGAGCGAGACGAAGAAAGAAGAATCGTGCGATGCTTGAGATCATTGGAAAGGTAGCGAAGATCGTCGGCCCCGTCGTCATTGCGAAGGGGGTCCACAACGCGAAGATGCTCGACCTCGTCGAGGTGGGCGAGGATCACCTCGTGGGCGAGATCGTGAAGCTCGAGGGGGACCGGGCGTCGATCCAGGTGTACGAGGAGACGACCGGGCTCGCGCCGCAGTCGAACG
>JBEKAW010000256.1:0-3619 GCA_050015715.1 Candidatus Krumholzibacteriaceae bacterium | reverse complement strand
GTGCCCGTCGCCCGTCAGCACGTAGAGACTGTCGCGCGACCTCGCGAGCACCTCGCACTTGCCGTCCCTGTTGAGATCCGCGAGCGCGGGCGTGCGGTATATCGGGCTCCCGGTCGCGTGCTCCCAGAGCTTCGTCCCGAGATAGTTGAACGCGTAGATCTTCCCGTCCTTCCCGCCGATCACGATCTCCTTGTGATAATCGCCGGTGATGTCCCCGACGGCGGGCGACGAGAAGAGCGTGTCGCCGATCGTCACCGGCCAGCCGGCGGCGTTCGTGCCGTCGCTTTTCAGGACGTAGAGCTTCCCGTTGTCGCACCCGACGACCGTCTCGAGCGTCGTCTCGTTCGAATCGAGGCTCGCGATGGCAGGAGACGAATGGAATCCGTAGCCCGTCACGACCGGCCATCCCGGCTGACGCGGGATCTGCCACGCGATCGCGATGGGGCCGGTCACGTCGTTGCCTTCGCTCGTCTCGAGGATCGAGTCGCCGGTATCGACCCGGAAGTAGCTCATCCATTCCTTGAAAACCGCCGCCTTTGCCCACGCGGTGACCCACGTCACGGAGTCCCCCGCCGCGAGTCCCGCGACGAGAAGCCGCTGATCGCCCGGAACGCCCGCGGGGGGCGACGCGAGGTCCTCGTAGTAGTCGACGTAGAAGCTCTTCGTCGCGGCGGTCTGTCCGAGGTTCTTGATCTTGACCGTCGCCCGGATGCTGTCGCCGTATGCCGGTTCCCTGCTCGTGAAGTCGTAGCCCGCGATCACGAGATCGGGGCCTTTCAGGCATGCGACCGCGAGCGCCCCGATGAGCTGGCCGCACGGGCTCAAGGCGGGAGCGCAGGGGGAGAGCGAGCTTATCGTGAGAACGGGCGGATAGGCGCCCGGCGTGCAGTAGACGGGATCCTTCGATATGTTGCTGCTCGTTCCCGTCCGGTCGGAAATCGAGCCGCCGTAGTTCCCCCCCGCGTTTCCGTAGACGTCGCAGCACGTGATCGTCGCGCCGGTCGCGGCGGGCTCTCCGAAGATGCCCCCGCCGCCCCCGCCCCCGCCGGACGAGACGATGCACCTCGTGAGCGTCGGATTGCCGGTCGAGCCGATATTGACGCCGCCGCCGCTCGTCCCGGCGTAGTTGCTGTCGACGGTGCAGTTGTGGAACTGCGGCGTCGAGCTGACGACGTCGATCCCTCCGCCCGCGGTCACGGCGACGTTCCCGCGGAACACGCACGTGTCGAACACGGCGCTCGACGACGAGAGAAAGAGACCCGCGCCGCTCTGGTTGGCGTGGTTCGAGAGGAACGTGCAATTCTTGACCGTCGGCGAGGCGTTCGTGACGGCCATTCCGCCGCCGTAGTAGGCGGCCGAGCAGCTCTTGATGACGCAGCGATTGAAGGTCACGGACGAGTTGCTGCAGTTCACGCCTCCCCCGAGGAGCGAGGACAATCCGTTCTTGATTGTGAAGTCGCTGAACGAGATGACCTTCGAGACGGCCGGGAAGATGAAGCAGCTCGCGCCCAGAGCGCTTCCGTCGACCGTCGTGAGAGAAGCGCCGTCGACGCCGCGGATATAGAGCGCCTTCCCGACGCTGATGCCCGCTTCATGGTACGTGCCCTGGTGAACGAATATCGAGTCGCCGTCGGCGGCGATCGACACCGCCGCCGTTATCGTCGCGGCGTCTCCGGAGCCGTCCGCGTAGACGTTCCAGGAATGATTCTTCGCCGCGCCCGACACGATGAGCGAGAACTTCTGGGAACCGCCCGAGAGCGTGCCCTTGTGCGAGATCCGTATCGTATAGACGCCCGGAGCCGGGGTCGAGAGGACCACCTGCTCGACGTTGTCGACGTTGTTGTCCGCCTGCGTGGCGGCGTTCGACGGGTTGTAGACGTCGAGATGCCACGGATAGTACGTGCTCGCTCCCTTCAGGGCCCGAAGGTCGAGGTCGTTCACGAGCATCCGCGTGCGCGGGTTGAGCGAGGGAGACGTCGGAGTGCCCGCCGGATCGTCCCAGCATATCGTCGCCCTGAGCTCGGGCGAGCCGCTCGGGACCCGGTAGCCGATGTCCATCGTCTGCCCCTGGCTCAGGGTGAACTGCTCGATGAAGCCCTTGGAGTCGTCGAGGTAATCCTTGTTGAGGAGCTTGTACGCGGCATAGGTGTTGAGAAGCCCCCAGCCGAACATGTAATCCGGCCCGGGATTCGGTCCGCACTCCCGGGCGGTGTGGATCGCGAGAGCTTTCAGCGTGGACGCCCACATCGCCGTGCCGCCGTGCGTGTCCTTGTAATATTTCTCGAGGAGCGCAAGCGAGCCGCAGACGTTGGGAGTAGCCATCGACGTGCCGCTCGCGGTCGCGTAGGAAACGTCGCTCGTCGACCATGAGGAGTAGAGCTGCCACCCGTTACCGACGATATCGGGCTTGATCCGTCCGTCGTCCGCGGGACCCCAGCTCGAGAAGCTCGTCATGACGACCGAGCTCGGACCTGTGTAGGTCGGAACGTCCATAACGGCGCCGACCGTGAGGGAGTTCTTCGAAAGCTGCATTCCGTAGGGTATGCAGTCGTAGCCGGTCGTGCCCCCGTCGAGCTGACGAGTCTTCGTGCTGAAGCGCCACGTGCCGTAGCGCGTATCATAGTAGTAGTGCTTTATGGGCTGCGACGTCGGCCCTTCGCCCCGGTCGTTCGAGGCGGCGACGACGGGGAGATAGTTCGGGGCCGCATTGGCGATCTGATCGACGATCTGCGCCTCGGAATCGTAGAACCCGAAGTGATAATCAGTCTGGTCGCTGATCGCCGTGTCCCCGTACCAGTACCAGTAGCTGTTCGTCGTATTGTAGGTCCAGCCCGCGATGTACCCGTACGAGTGGCTCGAGAGGTTCATCCCGGCCGACGCCTCGGTCGACATCTCGCCCGTGTCGTTGGTCCACTCGAAGGCGCGCAGCGTCGCCGCGTAGGCCATTCCCTTCGCCTGAGGGACGACGCCCGCGGCGACGAGCGTTCCCGCCGTATGCGTCGCATGGCCGATGATATTGCTGCTGTACGGAAGCGCATCATTCCACGTGACCCTGCCGGTCAGCTCCTGATGCGTTATGCGCGGGGCCCCGCCGTCCCAGATGCGGAGCACGAAGCCCGCGCCTCCCCCTATCGCGAAATTCGTCGAGTCGGTGTTCGTCGACCGCGCGGCGTCCGCGTTGAAGGTCGTGTAGACCGCGGGTATGCCGTTCAGCATCTTCTGAAGCTCGAAGTAGCTGTCGTCCCGGCCGTATCCCCGGGTCGGCCAGCCGTTCTGCGCGGCGATGCGATAAGCCTCCGCCCGGTCGGCGCTGTTCTTCGCGGTGATATCCCGCGAGAGCTGGTTCAGATCCGCCTGCTGGGCGAAGAGCCCGAACGGACTCGCGGCGAGCAGAACGACAAAGACGATGCCGATACAGAGCGCCTTCTTCATCGGGAACCTCCGATCCGGGTAACAGAGAACGTATTGATTCAATCAGCGTTAGTCGATTAAACGATAATAATTCTCGCGCGTGTTCTTAATGTTTTATTCTACCATAAGTTATGATTATAAATCAACAAGAAAACGGAAGGCCCCACAAGGGGCGGCCCGGAAACCGCCCCTTGGAAAATCGCACTCG
>JBEKAW010000255.1:0-3626 GCA_050015715.1 Candidatus Krumholzibacteriaceae bacterium | reverse complement strand
GGCGAGTACTGCGCGAGAATCGCGATCTCATGCATGCCGGAATGAACGCAGTTCGACAGGCAAAAATCGATGATGCGGTAACGCCCTCCGAAGGGCACCGCGGTTTTGGCCCGATGCCGGGTCAGCACCGAGAGCTCCGTTCCGGTGCCCCCTGCCAGTATCAAGGTCAGGATTTTCAAGGGTACCCGATTCCCGTCCGTCCCCGGTCATGTTCGGCGGTCGCCATCAGTGCGCGACCACGAGCGAAACCCGCTGCGTCAAGTCGAACTCGTCGTGATGAAGAAGCGCGTAGTCGAGCCCGAGCGAAAGGTGCCATGGCCCGAAATCCTGCAGCATGACGCCCATTCCCGCCGTCGGACGCCCCATGTCGAGACCCCCGCGCAACGCGACGATGTCGCGGATGAGAATCTCGGCGCCGACGTGGAAATCCGCGCTCGCGCGGCCGAGCCAGAACTGGGCGGCGCCCTGCCTGTTCTCGTACCGGAAATCCCCGTCGGCCGCGATGAGGACCGTGCTGTTCATCTGCTTGACGGAAAACGGATACGCGCATCCGATCTTGAGCGCGGGATAGATGTACTCCCGTTTGCCCGTGCTCCAGCTGATGTATGTGCCCGTCGCATCCTGGAGCTTGGCGCCGAGGGACAGGTCTTTCCAAACGCCCCGCTTGAGAAGTCCGACATCGAGCCCGATTCCGAGGCTCGTTACCCCGGTCACCTCATCGTTGCGGATGACCTTGATGCTCGCGCCCGCGGACGCGAACGAGAAGCGCTGCGCGTAGGAGAAGAACGCGGCAATATCGTTCTCGCTCTGGTACTGGATGCTCGAGGGATCGAAATTGAGCCCCTCCCCCTGCTGCGGCTCGTAGATATCGTCACCGTTCCCGCCCGTGATCATTCCGGGTTTGAGAAGCACAATCGGGATGTCGGGGATCCCCATATGCATGACCGTGAGTCCCCACCCCGATTCTCCCGGCTTGATCGGAAACGCGACCGAGAAGAAATTCGAGTTGATGAGATTCCCGAACTGCTCGGCGTGCATGAGCACCGCCTCCCAGCTCGCGGGTCGGGCCTCGAGCGATGAAAACGAAGCGAGTCCGGCGGGATTCCAGAAGGTCGTCGTGGCATCGTCGGCGACGGCGAGAAAAGCGCTTCCCATGCCCATTGCCCGGGCGCCGCCGCCGAGAGCCATGAACTCGCCGGCATACTTCTGAGCGTGGGATACGGATGGAGAGACCAGGAGAGTGAGGCACAAGACGATGATACAGCGCCGCATGTGTTCCTCCACCTTCCCAGGGGATTGTTCAGGTCGCACGCACGGTACGTCGCCGGCCCGAGTTGTCAGGCCGGCCGACACGTTAATTATAGCAATTACAAACGGGCTGCACAATGTGAATCGCGGGGGGCTAGCCGACCTTGTACTCCTTGATCCGGCGATAGAGCGTCCGCTCGGAAAGCCCGAGCTGCCTGGCCGCCTTTCGCCGGTTCCCCCCGTTCGCCGCGAGCGCCTCCCGGATGGCTTCCCGCTCGATCTTGTCGAGATTCCGGGGCTCGGCCTGATCCGCTTCCTGGATCTCGACCAGCCCTCTCCATTTTCCGCCCCCCGTCCCCTCTCCCTTGAGGATCCCCAGAACCTCTTTCATATCGTTATGGATCGAGAGCAGCGAATTGAGAATGAGCTCGCGTTCGACGTCCTCCCGGCTCTTCGCCACGTGGACCGGAAGGTCCGGGAACGTTTGACTCGAGGTCTTCTCCCTGAGCCGTTTCTCCACTTCGTCCGCACGGATGACCCCTTCCCTCCCCATGATCGTCAGATTGTCGACGACGTTGGCCAGCTCCCGCACGTTCCCCGGCCACGGGTACCTGAGAAGCAGGTCCATCCCCTCTTTCTCGATACCCCGGATCTTCTTTCCGTGTTTGCGGGACGAGCGGGCGAGGAGATAGTGGACGAGGAGCGGGATGTCGCCCGGACGCGCCCTGAGCGGCGGAATCCTGATCTGAACGACCTTGAGCCGGTAGTAAAGATCCTTCCGGAACTCCCCGCGCTCGACCGCGGTCTCGAGCGAACGGTTCGTCGCCGCGATGATCCGCACGTCGCTCCGCACCCGCTCGGCTCCCCCGACCCGGAGAAACTCCCCCGTCTCGATGACCCGCAACAGTCGAACCTGCATGTTGAGCGACATCTCGCCGACCTCGTCGAGGAACAGGGTCCCGCGGTTCGCGCGTTCGAAGAGGCCCTGGCGGCGGGCGACCGCCCCGGTGAACGATCCCCGTTCGTGCCCGAAGAGCTCGCTCTCGAGGACTCCCTCGGCGAGGGCGCCGCAGTTCACCGCCTCGAACGGGCGTTCGCGGCGCTTGCTCATGAGGTGAATCGCCCGCGCGGTCAGCTCCTTCCCGGAACCGCTCTCCCCCTCGATGAGAACCGGAGCGTCCGTCGGCGCGACACGGAGCACCATCTCGAGCATCTCGTTGATTTCGCGCGAGCGGCCGATCACTCCCGCCGCGGTCTTGATCTTTCGGATCGCGACCGTCTCGGCGAGCGCCGAGACGAAATCCTCGCGCCTCGGGGGAACGGGGACATAGAGGTCGACGCCGAGCGCACGCTCGCGATCGACCGCCTCCGACGTCTTCGGGGCCCCGAAGACGACGATATCGGTTCCAAAGAGGTTTTTCTGGACGCGCTTGATGATCGTGGGATAGTTCTTGTATCTTCCGGTGCCGTCGATCGCGAGAATGACTCCGGCCGCGGGTTCCTCCTGCGACAGAACCTCCGCCACGTTCCGAAACGCCCTGAAAGGCGTGCCTTCCGTCGCGGCCGCGTCGCGGAGCAGCGATTCGATCCCGCCGTCCTCGGCGAGGCCCCACAGCTCAGGATTCATCCCGAAGACTCCGCATCACTCGATATGGTACAGCTTGATTTTCTCACGCAGCGTTTGGCGGCTTATGCCGAGAACCCGGGCCGCCTTGGATTTGTTTCCCGCCGATTCCCTGAGCGTTTTCTCGATGACGATCTTTTCCATGTCCTCGAGGCTGATCGGATAAAGGGCGTCGAGGCTCCTGTTTCCCGCCGCCTCCTGCGCCGGCGCCTCCCCGTGGACGATCTCCGGAGGGAGATGCGCGGGGAGGAGCTCGTCTTCCGCTTCGAGCAGCATCGCGCGCTCGATCACGTTCTTGAGCTCCCGCACGTTCCCGGGCCACGCGTAGCCCTCGAGGAGCTTGCCGACGGCCGGGCTCACCTTCTTCACGCCCTTCTTGAACTCGCGGTTGAACATCGAAATGAAATGATTCGCCAGGACCACGATGTCCTCCGGGCGCTCTCTGAGCGGCGCGAGCTTGATCGGTATGACCTGGAGACGGTAATAGAGATCGCTCCTGAACTTTCCCTCTTCGATCGCGCTCTTGAGATCCCGGTTCGTCGCCGAGATGATTCGCGTGTTGACGCGGAGATCCTTCACCCCTCCGACACGGCGGAACGTCTTGTTCTCGATGACGCGCAGGAGCCTGCTCTGCAGGGTAATCCCCATCTCGCCGATCTCGTCGAGAAAGATGCTGCCCCCCTCGGCGAGCTCGGAGAGACCCTTCTTGCGGTACTTCGCGTCGGTAAAGGCGCCTTTCTCGTGGCCGAAAAGC
>JBEKAW010000254.1:0-3642 GCA_050015715.1 Candidatus Krumholzibacteriaceae bacterium | reverse complement strand
GTCGACGCCGACGGGATCCAGTCGCGGATCGCCGTTCTCCCCATATCTCCGTCGAGCTACGGGAACCTCCAGTCCGCCGGCGACAAGCTGTACTACATTCGCAGGGGGAGCAGGGACGAGAAGTCGAAGCTCCTCGTCTACGATTTCAAGGAGCAGAAGGAAACGGAGCTCGGGGACGTCAACGGCTACGAGATCTCGGCGGACGGCAAGAAGATGATAGTCTCCCAGATGGGCTCGTACGCCATCATCGATCTCCCCAGCTCGAAGATCGACATCAAGGACCACCTGAATCTCTCGGATATGAAGGTCAATCTCGACCGGCGCGCCGAGTGGGACCAGATCTACCACGAATGCTGGCGGCAGATGCGCGACTTCATGTTCGCTCCGAACCTCCGCGGCGTCGATTGGGCGGGGGTGCAGAAGAAGTACGAGCCGCTCCTCGCGTTCGTGAACCACCGGACCGACCTCACCTACATCATCGGCGAGATGATCGGCGAGCTCAGCATCGGCCACTCGTACGTCGGCGGGGGCGACTATCCCAAGCCGGAGCGCATCGAGACGGGGCTTCTCGGGGCCGTGATCGAGCGCGACCCCGCCTCCGGGTACTACCGGATCAAGGAGATACTCAAGGGGCAGAACTGGGACAAGACGCTCCGGTCCCCGCTCACGGAAATCGGGGTGACGGCGAAGGAGGGGGACTACATTCTCGCGGTGAACGGCGCCCCGACCAACGCCCTCCCCGACATCTACCAGGCGCTCGTCGGGACCGTCGACAAGCAGGTGACGCTGCGCCTGAACGCCTCGCCGAAGATGGAAGGGAGCCACGAGACCGTCGTGATCCCGATCGGGGACGAGCGGGAGCTGTACTACTTCCGCTGGGTTCAGGGCAACATGGAGAAGGTCTCGAAGGCCACGAACGGGAAGGTCGGCTACGTTCACATTCCGGACATGGGCGTCCCGGGACTGAACGCGTTCGTGAAGTACTATTATCCGCAGCTCCGCAAGGAGGCCCTCATCGTCGACGTCCGCGGCAACGGCGGCGGGAGCGTCTCCGAGCAGATCATCGAGCGGCTCCATCGCGAGATATCCATGATCGACATCGCGCGAAACGGCGCGCCGACGCCTGATCCCGGCGGCATGATCATGGGACCGAAGGTCATGCTGATCGACGAGTTCTCGGCCTCGGACGGCGACATCGTCGCCTACCGGTTCAAGAAGTACCAGATGGGCCCGCTCGTCGGGAAACGCACGTGGGGCGGCGTGGTCGGCATCCGCGGGTCCCTCCCGCTCCTGGATGGCGGGTTCATGAACCGGCCGGAGTTCTCCCGGTACGACGTCGAGGGTAAGGAATGGATCATGGAGGGGCACGGGGTCGACCCGGACTACGTGGTCGACAACGACCCGGCGCGGGAATACGCCGGCATCGACGACCAGCTCAACAAGGCGATCGAGATCATCCAGCAGAAGATGAAAGAGCAGCCGGTCAGGATTCCGCCGCCGCCGCCGTATCCGGACAGGAGCAAATAGGAGGACAAAGCATGCATGCAGCGCTCCGCCATTTCGTCAGACTGATCGTTGTCGCCACGTTTGCGCTCGCGTGTGTATCGTGCGGAAAGAGCACATCCGGGGTGGATCATGACAAAGACAACAACAATCCGACGGCCTTCTGGCAGATCACGAAAGGCCCGACGGGCGGGACCATCCTCGCGCTCGTGACGAACGCCGGCGGGGAGATCTTCGCCGGCGGCGACGGTTGCGGCGTCTTTCACTCGAAGGACAGCGGCGCGAGCTGGACGGCAGCGAGATTCGGCCTGATCAATTCGAGAATCGCCGTGCTTGCGATCGACTCGAAAGGGGACCTGTTCGCGGGCACGAACGGCGGCGGCGTGTTTCGCTCGACGGACGACGGGGCCACGTGGCAGCAGAAGAACAGCGGTCTCACAAATGTGTGGACCAACGCCATCGCCGTGAACGACAGCGATCACGTTTTCGTCAGCACCATGAACGGCGTCTTCCGCTCGAAGGACGGGGGCGAGAGCTGGCAGCTCTGCATGACGGGTCTCACGACGACGAGCGTGATGTCTCTCGCGATCACTCCGGCCCGCCACGTTTTCGCGGGCACGAACGGCGGGGGCGTGTTCGTCTCCACCGATAACGGCGCCACCTGCGCCGCGAGAAACACGGGGCTGACGGATTACACCGTGTGGGCGCTCGCGTACAGCGCCGCGGGAGGATCTCTCTTCGCGGGCACTCAGAACGGGCTCTTCGTTTCCACGGACGAGGGCGCGCACTGGTCGAAGGCGACCTCGGGCCTGCCGTCCGGCGGGGCATTCGCCATCGCCGTCGCGCCGACGGGCGACATCTTCGCGCGCGTCGGCGGCGGCGGGGTGTACCGTTCCTCCGACTATGGCGCCACGTGGGCCGCAAGCGGCGATTGGGACGCGAGCAAGACCCCGCTCGCGATTGCGTTCGCCTCGGGAGGACACGTCTTCGCGGGGACGGTGGATGAAGGAGTTTTCGTCTCCGCGGACAACGGCGCCACCTGGACCCAGTCCAATACGGGCCTGACCGCGCGTTTCTTCGATGCGCTCGGCATAAACGACGCCGGGGACGTCTTCGCCGGCTCGCACACGGGAGTCTACCGCACGAAGGACGGAGGCGAGACCTGGGAGAACGTGCTCGGGGCGGGGGCGCCCGACGTGACGGCGGTCGCGATCAATTCGAGCGGGCACGTCTTCGCCGGCACGTACGGTTCGTACGTGTGGCGCTCGACCTCGAACGGGGACGCTTCCACCTGGACGCAAAAGAGCGCCGGCCTGAGCAAATGGATCTGGTGCCTCGCGGTGGACAAGGGCGATACGCTCTTTGCCGCGACCTACGAGGGCATGTACCGTTCGTCCGACAACGGCGAGAGCTGGTCGCCGATAAACAACGGCGTTTCCGGGGGCCAGGTTGTGGCGCTCACGATCGACGGGAACGGCAATCTCTTCTGCGGGACGTCGGCCGGAATATTCCGGTCGGTCAACAACGGCAATTCGTGGCAGGGGTCCCTTCTGAACGTATGTACGATTCACGCGCTGGACGCCGCCCCGAACAACTTCGTTCTGGCCGGCTTCGAGAACTGCGGCATCCGGATGACGAAGGACCAATCCTACTGGGACTGGACGGGCTCGACCGGCGAATACGTTCGAGCGCTCGCGGTCAATTCGAAGATGAAGGTTTTCGGAGGGCTCGATATAGCCGGCGTCATGATGTCGGTCGACACGTGCCGCACCTTCACCGACACGCAGCTGCTGTTCACGTCGGTGTGGTGCCTCGGCGTCGCGCCGGACGGGCGCCTGTGGGCGGGCACGAACGCGGGCGTCTACAAGACGACGAAATCGACGCTCAACTAGATGTGCCGGTGATTCGCGAGCTCTACTAAAGGAGATCGCTCGGCGCGTACTTCCATTGCTGCTCGACCGGCGCGCCCATCGTCGTGTCCTGCACTACAGTGGAGGTGTCCTTCGGGTTTGTTCCCCGATGAGACAGTTGCTGTCCGCTGACGAAGGACAGCCCCGCGGCGACGATGATGAGAACGAGTGTGAAATAGAGCGGCACTGGTCTTCGCCAGAGCCGCTCCGCGTCCGCCGGGCTCCGCCT
>JBEKAW010000253.1:0-3671 GCA_050015715.1 Candidatus Krumholzibacteriaceae bacterium | reverse complement strand
GCAGGTTCGCCATTGAAGAGACTCGCGGCGCAAGTCATCCTCGGTGCGTGCATCATCGCATTGGCGCCGGTCGTGCGGGCGGGGATCGTCTCTCCTCGAAACGGCGGGCCGCTGCCGCCGCAGTTCCGGGAGCTCAAGGAGAAAGAGAAAGGCGCCTTCACGCTCACGCGCGCCTGGATCGAGCGCCGGGCGAACCAGGTGAGGGGGGACGCCCGGTACCGGCTCCTCTATCCCCCCGCTGACGCCGCTCTGCGAAATCCCGGACGGGCGGTGAGCGGGCAGCTCGCCATCCCGGTCGTCCTCGGGCTCTACAGCGACATCAGCGACCCCCCGTTCCCGAGGAGCGACTTCGATACGGAGTTCTTCACGGGGCCCTTCACGCCGGGCACCATGCATCAGTACTGGAGCGAGGTCTCGCACGGTCTCTTCAATCTCTCGGGAACCGTGTACGACTGGGTCCCGCTCTCGGAGCCCGAGTCGTACTACACGGGGGGGGTCTATCAGGGGCTTACCCCCGGCTACTCCCACACCGGCGACATGATCAAGGAGATCCTCGACGCGCTCGATCCGTCCGTGGATTTCGGTCAATACGACAATGACGGCCCCGACGGGATTCCCAACTCCGGGGACGACGACGGATACGTCGACGTGCTGCTCGTGCTTCATCCGACCTTCGGGGCCGAATGCAACGGGTATTCGCCTCACATGTGGTCCCATTCCTGGACCTACCACTCCTGGCCCGTTTCGGGAGGGCAGCCCTACACGACGAACGACCCGGCGGCGGGAGGCGGCTTCATCAAGATCGACGACTACATTATCGTGCCTTCCGTATCGTGCGAAACAGGGATGATCGAGATCGGGGTCATCTGCCACGAGCTCGGCCACGCGCTCGGTCTTCCGGATCTCTACGATCCGAGCGGCTACTCGAGCGGCATCGGCTACTGGGGGCTCATGGGAATCGGCAACTGGAACACGCCGTCCTCCCCGGCGCATCTGTGCGGATGGTCGCTGGATCAGCTCGGCTGGCTCAACCCCGTCGAGATCGACTGGCGGCCGCAGACTCTCTCGCTCGATCCCAGCGGCGCGACCGGCGACGCGGTGAAGCTTCCGCTTCCGACGCGGCGCTTCAGGCGACAGGAATACACCCCCGGAAACCATGCGCTTGTTGTCGGCTACACCGACGCCGAGGCGGCGGTGCGCGACTGGCCCGGGCACGGAGGCTACGGAAACGGGTGGCACGAGTCGATGTTCCATGAGTTCTCGGTGAACGGCGACCGGCCCGTGTCGCTCAGGTACAGTGTGGCGGTCGACGCGGAAGAGAACTACGATTTGGGGAGACTCCTCCTCGAAACGGGCGGCGCGGTCGAGACGCTCGGGGTCTATACGGGGCAGTCCTCCGGCAGGGATACGATCGATCTCGGCGCGCATCTCCCGGCGGGGCCCGTGAGTTTCACGCTGCGTTTTGAGTTTACCTCGGACGTGAGCTGGAGCAACGAGGACGGCTACTACGATTCGCACTGGGGCTACTCGTTCAATATCGACAACGTGAGCGTTCACGGGGGCGGCCTCGATTATTCGGCCGATTTTGAGCTCGATTCGGGCGCCTGGCGGAACGGCTCGGCGCCGGCCGAGTACTTCATCGTCGAGAACAGGCGAAAGGCCGGCTTCGACGCGAACCTCAAGGGCGAGGGAATGCTCATCTGGCACGCCGAGAACAGCATCGCCTACTCGGCGCTCGGCAACAGCGGAGGCGCGAGCGGCGCGGAGGCGCGCGGGGTCTTTCTCGAGGAGGCTGACGATCAGTTCAACCTCCTCATCCCAAGCTACCTCGGGGGAAACGACGGGGACAGCGGCGATCCCTACCCGGGGAGCTCCAACAACCACGCGTTCGGCCCCGCGACGGCGCCCCGGAGCCAGACCAACAGCGGCATTCTCACGCCGGTGAACATCACCGGCATCTCGTACGGCCCGACTGCGGTTACGGCGACCTTCAGGGGAGGCATGCCGGCGCCCTCCGCCGACGTGATTCTGCCCGATACGATAGACAAGGAGCGCGACACGGAGGCGATCCTCGACATCCGCGGTTCCTGGATGCAGTACGGCGCGAGCGCGTATCTCTCGCTCGGGCGTGACACGGTTCGCTCGAGCAGCGTCGATTGGCGCGGGGAGGAACGCATGCTCGCGACCTTTCCGATCGATCTCCTCTTCGCGGGGCAGTGGGGCCTGAGCGTCGTGAGCGGGGACGGCCAGACGACGACGGTCCCGAACGCGATCGACGTGCAATCGGTGTACCTGAGCGCGACGGTGACGTCCGGAAGGGATTATCTCCTCGCCGAATGGGAGCTCAAGAACATGGCGGGGATCCGGGGATGCCTTCTCTACCGGTCCGCGGCCGGCGCATCTTTCGCCCCCGTGACTCCCGACACGCTTCGGAGCGCCTCCGGCGACTTCTCGTTCACGGACGCGACGGTGCAGCCGGGCGTGCCCTACGAATACCGCATCGTGACGTACCTGAACGGCGGGCGGGAGGAGATCTACATGCTCACCGGCCCGTTCCGCATCGGGCGGTTCCCGTTCATGGCCGATCAGAACCACCCGAACCCGTTCACGCGCGAAACGGCGCTGAGCTTCTTCGTTCCCTCGTCGCGGGCCGTCTCGATCGACGTCTATGACGTCGCGGGAAGGCGCGTCGCGCATCTCGCCGGCGGCGTCTACGGCAGGGGAACGCACACGCTCCGGTGGGCGCCCGCCGGGAGCGGCGCGGCGGCCGGCGTCTACTTCTGCGTCTTCCGGGCGGGGGGCGAGAGGAAGTCGGTCAAGATGATCTACGTTCCGTGAGCCTCGAGGCGATCAGAAGGCATACGTAATCCCAACAGATATGGAGATGTGAGTGAACCGCTCGAGCTGCGTGTCGACCTCGAGCCGGTCAAAACGGTATATGCGGTATTCGTACGGCGTGATCCAGAATTCCGCGCCCGCGTCGATCAGCACGCGGGGGAAGATCGCCCGGGTGACTCCCGCGCCGCCGAGAATGTAGAACGTGGTTTGAGTCGGGCGGAACGTGCTCGTCGGCGTCACCGTCACCGGATTCACCGAGAGAAACCCGACGCCGAGACGGGCGACGGGACGGTATGGAAGAAGAACGGGGAAGATCGCGAGCAGGTTCAGGCGATAATCGACTCCGTCGACCGTGAGGCCGCTCCCTTTCGTTTTGAACAATCCGAGAGTGTTCTCGAAATAGATGTCCGAGCCGAGCTCGCAGCGCAGCGCGGCGTCGACGCCGAAGCCGCTCGAGAGGCCGAAGAACTGTGAATCGAAGATATAACACGTGGGCTGGAGCGTCGCGGCGATGCGCCGCTCCTGATCCGCGCGACCGGCGGCGCCGAAGGCGACGAGCACGATCGCCGCGCACGCGGCGCCGAGGCGCGCCCTGCGGATGAAACGCTCTCTCGCATCTTCCGTGTCGTTCATGGCCTGAATGCCACCTGCTTTCCGAGTGCGCGCATGTCGCGTTTCGCCGCCGGCTGGAACCACGCGTCGATGATCCGGACGATCCGTTGTGCCGCGCGTCCGTCGCCGAAGGGGTTTCTCGCGCGGGCCATTCGATTATACACCTGTTTGCTCGCGAGTATGCGTTCGACCTCGGCGACGATTCTCTCGCGGTGAGGCCC
>JBEKAW010000252.1:0-3684 GCA_050015715.1 Candidatus Krumholzibacteriaceae bacterium | reverse complement strand
TTTATGCCGAGCTTGTCGAGCGTGCCTTTCAGGTGCTGCGAGCCGGAGCTCATGCCGATAAAGGTTATGTTCGCCGGAGGGGGCGCGAAGATCGAATCGCAGGCGGAGGCGAGATAGAACGCCGCGCGATCCATCGAATCGGTATAGGCGTAGACCTTCTTCCCCGCGGCGCGCACCTTCTTGATCGCCCCGCGCATCTCCTCGAGCTTCGCGAGACCCGCGCTGTTGCTCGACGAGATCTTGAAGATGACGCCGTCGATTCTCTTGTCGACGGCCGCCTTTTCGAGGTTCCCGAGGATGCGCTGAAGCGTCTCGGGCTTGTCGCCGATGAACTCGCCCATGATGCCGGCCGGCGCGTCGTACTCGGCGATATCGCCGTAGATGTCGACGACGAGATACGAATGATCCATGACCTTCTTTTTCGTGTCGCTCTTCGAGGCCACGATGCCGGCGACGACGAGCACCATGACGACGACGGCGAGAATGGTCGCGAAAAAGCATTTCCAGAATACGCCTCTCACAGGTCGAACCTCCTTCATTGCGATCGATTCCCGGCGGCGGCCCGGAGCCCGTTCACGCGCCGGTCATTCCCTTCTTCATGTTGAACAGGTAGATGAGGTGCTGCTTCTCTTCCCCGATCAGCTTCGTGACGATATCCTGGCTCTTCGGATCGATGAACCGCGAGAGCTGGCTGAAGAAGAGAATCGCGTCCTTCTCGAATCCGATTCCCCTGTCGAGCGCGTCGACGGGGGTCTTCACGATATCGGCGAATTTCTCGGGGCTTATCTTCGCGTAGAGCTCGCTGTCGACGAGGGCGTCCATGTAGCTTTCGGTCTCTCCCGGGTACGATTCCGTGTACTGGGCCTTGCTCACCGTGTCGCGAATCTGCTCGAACCTTCTGATATGCTCTATCTCCCAGTCGCGCAGCCGCGCGAAGAGCTCCGCGAGCTCCTTTTTCGCCTTGAAACGTTCCGCGGCGAGCGCGTAGAAATCGCGGCGCTTCTTTTCCTTCTCGATGCCGATCTCGACGATTTCCGCGGGCTGAAGAATGTTAGCCACGAGAAGCCTCCCTTCGGGCGTATGTCGTATTCCGAACGTCTCTTCTTGAAGCGGACATCGGCGGGCGGCCTCCTCGGCCGTCTTCCCCTGCGGCGCAGCCGGAGTGATTTGATTATAGGGAGGATACGAAGAAGTTCAATGGAAAGTTTCGGGAGGCGGCGGCTCCGTCAGGAGCTCTTGCTCCGGCTCTCGAGCACCACGCTCGTCACGGCCTTCTCGAAATCGGCGACGTCGAGCGGTTTGGGGAAAAAATCCCTCGCGCCGAGCGAGACGGCGCGGGATCGCATCTCATCCGAGCTCTCCCGCGTGACGACGATCACGGGAATGTCCGCCCCGATGCGCGTCCTGATATAGGAGAGAATGCCGAGCCCCTCCCCGTCGTCATCATCCGCCAGGTAGTGAGGCAGGTTGAGATCGAGAAGAACGAGCGAGGGAACGCCCGTCTGCAGGTACTCGACGGCTTCCCTACCAGAGGACGCGCGGGCGACCGGCCAGGGAGGACTCCACATGGTGAACAGGTCCTCGACGAAGTCACGGTCGTCCTCGACGAACAGGATTTCGCCTCTTGTCTCGGCGATCGTGTCCATAGCTCCGCCTTTCGATCGGAAACTGTCCTACCCCATCTCTTCCCCTAGGCATCGACCCCGGCCTGAGTCGCCCCCGCCCTCCGGTGCTCTAACGAGATCACCCGTTGTGCGTTTTCGAATCGGATACTCTCGTCTGTCAGTACATAAGAGCAACCGGTGTTCCATTATGCCGGACGACGGAGGATATCGGGATATCTCAAGCTATCTATAATGTTTGCAACAGATCACGCGGATGATCCTTCTGACGCTCCTTCGGGACGGACAGATGCCGGAGCAACTGCAGTTGCGCGTTCACCTGTGCGGGGAGAGCCGGAACCGTATGCATCTGGGGCGATTGCCGCTCGCGAGCCTCATCGGGGCGCTCGCAACTCGCGTTGTGTTCTGTCGATCAAACTGCGCGTGGAGAGAGGGGCGTCATTTCTTGATTTCATTCAGCATCTTTTGCAGACCGAACCGCGTGAGCCCCATACGCTCGGCGGCCGCGGCGATATCTCCGCCGCAGGACGCGATCACCGTGTCGGTGTATTTTCGCTGGAATTCCTTGAGGATGGCGTCCTTCGCGCCGCGATAGTCCATATGAAAGATCGCTTCGCCGGACAACGCGCCGGCCGAATCCTCCGCGAAGATATCCGGGCCCGTGAACGCGCCGCGGACGACGTACGCCTCGATCGCGTTCTCGAGCTCGCGAACGTTGCCCGGCCAGTCCCTCCGGCAGAGGCTCGTCATCATCTCGTCGCCGAGCTCGCGTTTCGGCCTCTTGAGCTCGATGGACTTGCGCTCCAGGAAATAGCGCGCGAGCAGCGGAATGTCTTCCCTCCGGTCCCTGAGTGGAGGAACGTTGATCACGTACGTGCCGAACCGGAAATACAGGTCCTTTCGCATCGATCCGCTCTCGAGGCTCTCGGAAAGGTTCCGGTTCGTCGAGGCGAGGAGCTTTCCGCGAAAAGGGATTCTCCGGGAGCTCCCGTGCCGCTCGAACTCCCGCTCCTGGATGACGCGGAGGAGCTCCGCCTGCAGGGAAGGATCGATCTCGGTTATCTCGTCGAGGAAGAGAATGCCGTCGAAGGCGAGCTCGAAGATCCCCGGAATGTCTTCGGCCCCGGTGAACGCTCCCCGAACGCTCCCGAAGAGCTTCATGCTGAACGTCTCCCGCGGCACCGCGGCGCAGTTGATGGGCAGGAACGCCTTTCCCGGGCAGAACCGCTTGTGGATTTCCCTGGCGACGAGCTCTTTCCCCGTGCCCGTCTCCCCCGTGATGAGAACCGGGCTCGGGCCCTGGGCGGCAAACGCGATCTCCCTGCGCAGCTCCCGCATCTTTTCGCCCTCGCCGATCATCTCGCCGTGAAGCTGGTCGATCTCCCTCCGCAGCGCGTCGTTCAACCGCATGACTCTCTGCTCCTCGATCGCCCGTGAGATCCTCCGTTCAAGGTCGCCGAGATCCGGCCTCTTGTCGATGTAGTCGACGGCGCCCTTCTTCAGCGCCGCGGTCGCCGACGCCGCCGACGAGTCGCGCGTCACCATGATGATCGGGAGATTCGGATCGGATGCGTGAAACGTCTCGAGAATCTCGAACCCGTCGACACCCCTCCCGAGATCTATATCGAGCAGAACGGCGTCGAAACCAAGTCGATCGTGCGCGGAGAGGGCTTCTTTCGCGCTATGGGACACCACGATTTCATAGCGATCCGTCATGAGCCTCGCGAGATCCCCGAGGAACGTTTCGTCGTCGTCCACGATGAGAATACGCACGCGTTCGCTGTCCATGAGGTCCTCGCTTTCTAGGATCTTCTCAGAACGACCCTCATCGTCGTTCCCGAGCCCGCGGCGCTGTCGAGGACGAAGATCTTGCCGCCGAAGCGCGCGAGCTCCTCGCGAGCGTAATACAGCCCGAAGCCCCCCTCAGCCTTCGTCGTGAAGTGCCTTTCGAAGACGCGCTCCCAGTCCTCCCGCGGGATCCCGCATCCGTTGTCGCGGATATCGATCCGGCAGTAGTCCCCTTCCCACTGGACATTGATCGCGATCTCCGGAGCCGCCGTCC
>JBEKAW010000251.1:0-3692 GCA_050015715.1 Candidatus Krumholzibacteriaceae bacterium | reverse complement strand
ATCGCCGACCACGCCGGCTGGAAGCGGTCCATCACGATAATGGCGGTTATTCAGGGAGTCGCCATGGCGGCGCTCTACTTCCTCGGGCACAGCTATATCGCCCTCTGCCTCTTCTTCGCCGTCGTCGGGGCGAACTTCGGCGGCACGCTCGCCCTCTTCCCGCTCTGCACGGCGGGCTGCTTCGGCGCGAAGAACGTCGGGCAGAACTACGGTTTCATGTTCACCGCGTACGGCGTCGGCGGCATCGTCGGACCGATTCTCGCGGGTGTATTCAAGGATATGGGCGCGGGCAAGGGCGTGACCGCCTGGATGCCGCCGTTCATGATCGCGGCGGTGCTGTGCATCATCGCGGCCGTGATCATCGCGGCGCTCAAGCAGCCGAAGGCGGTCTGCGAATAGGAGCGCGAGGGAGGCGCCGGCAATGGAAGAGCTGATACGGAAGATGCTCGAGGAGCTCGGGGAGAATCCCGACCGGGAGGGGCTCCGCAGGACTCCCGAGCGCGTCAAGGAATCGCTCGAGTTTCTCACGAGCGGCTACAGGGAGGACGTCGAGAAGGTTCTCGAGGGGGCGGTGTTCGAAGAGGAGTACGATGAGATGGTCATCGCGAAGAACATCAGTCTCTACAGCCTCTGCGAGCACCATCTGCTCCCGTTCTACGGCGAATGCCACGTCGCCTACATACCGAAGGGCAAGATCATCGGCATCTCGAAGATTCCGCGCGTCGTCCAGATATTTTCGCGGCGTCTCCAGGTGCAGGAGCGGCTCACGACCCAGATCGCGAAGACGCTCATGGAGCACCTGAAGCCCTACGGCGTGGCCGTGACGATCGAGGCGACGCATCTCTGCATGGCGATGCGCGGCGTCCGCAAGCGCGACGCCCGTATCATCACGAGCGCGATGCTCGGAGCGTTCCGGACCGACCCGAAGACCCGCATGGAGTACCTCGAGCTCATCAAGAGCGGAGAGCGGACCGAGTAACGATGCGGCGTGCCGAGCGCCGAAGGGTCGCGGCGAGCGCCGGCCCGGCGCGCCGCGTGCTGACCCGACGCCGCTTTCCCGCTTGCGATGTCCGTTCGGTGTATTATATTTAACCGCGTTTACCGTCGATTCGGCGTCGCGAGGAGTGGGACATGGCTTCGATATCCGAATTCCGCAAGGGCATGGCGATCAAGCTCGACAACGAGGTGTGGATCATCACGGAATACCAGCACGTCTCGCCGGGTAATTGGCGCGCGATGGTGCGCACGAAGCTCAAGAACCCGAAGACGGGCCGGGTTGCGGAGCGCACCTTCCGCATGACGGACCAGATCGACACGATCCGCCTCGAGAGCCGGGAAATGCAGTTCCTCTACGAGACGGACGGCAATCTTCACTTCATGGACGTGAAGACCTACGAGCAGACCTTCATTCCGGGCGATTTCCTCGGGGAGCAGAAGCAGTTTCTCAAGGAAGGGAACATCTGCACGATCTCTTTCATGGAAGAGAAGCCGATCTTCGTGGAGCTCCCGAATTCCATCGATTTTCTCGTCGCCGAGGCGGAGCCCGGCGTGCGCGGGGACAGCACGACGAACCTCATGAAAGGCGCCGTTCTCGAGACGGGCGCCCGGGTGCAGGTGCCGCTCTTCGTGAACGTGGGGGACACGATCAGAGTCGATACGAGAACGGGCAAGTATCTCGAGCGGATCTCGAAGGGCTCCTGACGGCCGAGCTACTTCTGCGGAGCGGGTTCGACGTATTTCCAGTAATCGCCGAGACTGATGAAGCCGCGGATCGCCTTTCCGAAGAACAGGAATGAGCCGCGCGCCTCGAATATCATTTCCTTCACGACCCAGGAATCATTCGCGTCCTTCCCGTAGCGCAGCGTCGTCGACATGCTCTTGACGTGCTTCGGGAGCGGGTCGCTCACGTATTCGAGCTTCACCGGACGCCCCGAGCTCTCGTCGATCCACGCCGTGCCCTTGATGGTCGCGGGCTTGTCCTTCGAGCCGGCCGGAATCTTCTCGGGGTAGCTGAATTCGAACCGGGCGCAGCGCGCGCCGTCGATCGTATCGACTCTCGCCGCCTGCGTCACGCGCACGTCGTTCTGGCGATCGGGATTGAACGGCGTGTCATCGAGCGAAATGGAATGCGAGTGCTCGTCCGATCCGCCCGCAGCGTCCTTCTTCGCGGCTTTCTTGGCGTCTTCCTTGGCCTGCTTCTTCTCGGCCTCGTCCGCCTTCTTTTTCTGTTCCGCGGTGATGTCCTTGCCGTCCTTCGACGCCTTGACGATCTCCGTCTTGATCTTCCCCGCGGCGTCGAGAGAAAATGCGGCGTCGACGTCCGTCTCCGTCTTCACGCGGCCGTCCTTCTCGAGCTCCTGTATCTTCTGGGAGACCTTCCCCGGCACGAGATTCTTGTTCGATTCGCAGATCCGGACGGCCTGCGTCCACAGCGCGGGATGCGCGGGCGCGGCGACGCGCGCGCTGTCGGCCGCCCCGGCCGCGCGGCTCGCGGGAGAGGAGAGAGGCGCGAGAAGGGTGAGAATGCCAAATAGCGCCGCCGAGGCGCAGAGAGCTTGTTTCATGACTCCTCGGGCGAAGGCCGTCACTTCTTGACGAGCGGCTCGCCGCAGCACGTCATCTCGCAGCAGGTGTCTTCCTCGATGCTGCAGCCGCAGGTGTCGGCGCCCTTCGCGACGTCCGTGCACTCCTTCGTGACCTTGAACTCGAACCCGCATTCCTTGCAGGTATAGACCTCGCCCTTTTTCATGTCGTGGCAACCTGGCATCAGAGAACCTCCTTGCGTTTCGGTCTCGTCTGATGGACTTCTCGCCGTACGGTTTTCCATTCTAGCATATCGCGCGGGGCGGATACACGGCTTTTCATTTTCCTCTTGACTTTCGGTTTTCTTTCGGGTAAGCTCCGGGCATGGTCTATATGACGAAGCGTCAGAAGGAGATTCTCGATTTTATACGGTCCTTCCAGGCGGCGAAGGGATATGCCCCGTCTCTCGAGGAGATCGCGTCGCATTTCAAGCTTTCCGCGGTGAGCACGGTGCACGAGCATCTCGTGAATCTGGGCAAGAAAGGATTCCTGCGGCGCGGCTGGAACAGGGCGCGCTCGATCGAGCCGCTCGCCGGGCGGGAGACGCGCACAGGGCGGGAGGCGCGCGAGATTCCGCTCATCGGCGCCGTCGCGGCGGGCTCGCCGATCGAGGCGATCGAGGTGAACGAGAACGTCGCCCTGCCGGCGGATCTCGCCGGGCGCGGGGATGCCTTTGCCCTGCGGGTGCGGGGGGACTCGATGACGGGGGACGGGATCCTCGACGGCGACCTCATCATCGTCGAGAAGCGCCGGCGCGTCGAGAACGGCTCGCTCACGGTCGTGCTCCTGCGTGGCGGCGAGGCGACGATGAAGCGCTTCTATCATGAAGGGGCGACGGTGAGGCTCAAGCCTTCGAACCCGGCGATGGAGGACATCGTCGTGCCGGCGGCCGAAGTCGAGGTGCGCGGCGTCGTCGTGGGGCTCATGAGAAGGTACACGCGCGCATAGGGGCGCGGGACATTCTCGCTCCGAACCCAGTCGCAGAGCCTCCAATGGGTTCGTTCGCGAGAATGTCCCACGCCGAGTCCAGACGCAAAACCCCAATGGGCTCGTTCGCGGGAATGTCCCGCGCCGATACGGCCCCGGCTGCCGCGGCGGACAGGAGCATT
>JBEKAW010000250.1:0-3695 GCA_050015715.1 Candidatus Krumholzibacteriaceae bacterium | reverse complement strand
GCGCCGCGCGCGGCGTGACGACGGTCGCGACGATACACGCGGAGGATTACCGTCAGTCGAAATGGGGCTCCGCGGCGCGCGCGCTCCTGCGTCTCGGCGAGGCGACCGCGGTCCGCAGGACGGACGCGGCGATCGCCGTCTCGAGGCTCATGGCGTCGCGTCTCGAGGCGGAATACGCCCGCCCGGTCGTGTTCATCCCGAACGGCGCGGCCCTGCGCGAGGCGCCTCCCTTTGCCGAGGCGCGCTCGCTCGGGCTTGAGCCGGGGCGCTACATTCTCACCGTCGGGAGATTCATCGTGGAGCGCGCCTTCCACACGCTCATCGCGGCGTTCGGGAGCGTACCGGGCGATTGCCGGCTCGTCATCGCGGGAGACGCCCGGTTCGCGGAGAGCTACGAGCGGCGGCTCAAGGAGATGGCCGATGCGCGCGTCGTGTTCCCGGGCTACGTGTCGGGGCCGCTCCTCGACGAGCTCTACGCGCACTGCGCCTTCTACGTTCTTCCCTCGACGGTCGAGGGCCTGCCGATTTCCCTTCTCGAGGCGATGAGCTTTTCCCGTCCGGCGCTCGTGAGCGACATTCCGGAGAACCTCGAGGTTGCCGAGGGAATCGCCGTGACGTTCAAGAGCGGCGACGCGGAGGACCTCTCGCGCTCGATCGCGCGCATGCTCGAGATGGATCCGGCGGAGCGGGAGCGCAGGGGCGCCGCGGCCCGGGAGCGGATCGCGCGCGACTACACGTGGGACCACGTGACGGACGAAGTCGAGGCTCTCTACAATCGGCTCGTCGACCGGCGGCGCGGCCGCTCGTGACCGCGATAGGACCTTCGTATTGCCGCAGGGCATTTTTTGTTGACACCCGAAGGTTTTTTCTGTTAGGTAGGGCGGAATCGGGCACGCCGCGTGCTGTGTTTCGGGGTGCCGTGTCATGAGAAAGCGGGTCGTAACGATGCGCAGGGAAATCGTCTTCGCGGCGAGCGTCGCGCTCCTCATGGTGTCGACGGGATGCGCCCCGCGCGAGATGACCGGCGCGGCCCAACGGGGGGCGGGCGGCGGTTCGCGCCCCGCGCGGGAGACGACTTCCTCTGCCGCTCCCGACACGTCCCGGACGCGGGCTGCATCGTACGATCTCGAGGAGGAAGTGCCGGAGAAGGCCCCGCAGGGGCCGGCGCAGCTCGTCGAGAGACTGGAACCGGTCAAATCCGATACAATAACCGTCAAGGATGTCGCGATCGAGGAAAAGCCGAAGCAGCTCTACAGCGTCGGGTATCGTATCCAGGTTTTTGCGTCGGGGGACCGGAGCGCCGCTGACAGGGTGAAGGAGCGCGTTGTTGCGGAAACGCGGCTTTCGACATACATTGATTACGAAGACGGTCTCTACAAGGTGCGCGCGGGGGATTTCGCCGAGCGCAAGGACGCAGCCCAAGCCAGACTGAAGCTCGCCGGAAGATACCCCGGCAGCTGGATCGTCCGGACGACCATCCGGCAGTAGCGGCGGAGCGGAGAGGGAAAGGAGCGGGGCCCACAATGCCGGAGTTGCGCAAAGACGTGATCACGGGCAGGTGGGTGATCATTTCGACGGAACGGGGAAAGCGGCCCATCGAGTACAAGATGGAGAAGCGCCCCGCGCAGGGGGGATTCTGTCCGTTCTGCGACGGGAACGAGGACAAGACGCCTCCCGAGGTGCTCGCGTACCGGAACCCGCAGTCGGCCCCCAACTCGCGGGGCTGGAAGGTGCGCGTCGTTCCGAACAAGTTTCCCGCTCTCCAGATCGAAGGAGACCTCGACAAGCGCGCGGACGGCATCTACGACGTCATGCGCGGCGTCGGCGCGCACGAGGTCCTCATCGAATCGCCGCAGCATCTCACCCAGCTCGCCGACCTTCCGAACGAGCACGTCGAGAGCATCTTCTGGGCGATCCGCGACCGCTGCATCGATCTCAACAAGGACTCGCGCTTCAAGTACATCCTCGTGTTCAAGAACCGGGGGGAGGAGGCGGGCGCCTCGCTCGAGCACTCGCATATACAGCTCATCGCGACGCCGATCATCCCGAAGCGCGCGGTGGAGGAGCTCGACGGTGCGCAGTTTCACTACAAGCTGAAAGAGCGATGCATCTTCTGCGACATCATCAAGCAGGAGATCGAGGTGAAGAAGCGCATCATCTTCATGAACGACTTCTTCGTCGCGATCGCGCCGTTCGCTGCCCGGTTTCCCTTCGAGACCTGGGTCATGCCGATCAAGCACGTCTCCGGCTTCGAAAAGACGGTCTCCGAATGGTTCCCGCAGCTCGCCGACATGATGAAGATGGTTCTCAGAAGAATCGACGAAGTCCTCGATGTCCCTCCGTTCAATTTCATTATCCATACGGCTCCCTGCAAGACGCCCGATCTCGAGTACTACCACTGGCACCTCGAGATCATACCGAAGCTCACGCGGGTCGCCGGGTTCGAGTGGGGAAGCGGCTTCTACATCAACCCGACACCGCCGGAGGACGCCGCGGAGGCGCTGCGCAACCACGGGGCCAAGCAGGAAAAGAAAGCCTGATGACAAAGGAATAGCGCTATGACGAAGAAAGAGCTGAATCTTGTCCTCGTAACGACCGAGATCGTTCCCTTCTCGAAGGTCGGCGGGCTCGCCGACGTCATGGGAGCGTTGCCCGACGAGCTCGAGAAGCTCGGCGTCTCGGTGAGTGTCTTCACGCCTCTGTACTCGTCGATCGACCGGAGCAGGTTCGGCGTGAAGCCCGTTGCCGGCCTGAAGGCGCTCGAGGTTCGCCTCGCCGGCGGCGTCGAGAAGTTTCGTCTCTCCGTCGCTCCCAAACCGGGTACCCGCGTCAGCGTGTACTTCATCGACAACGACCGTTTCTACGCGCGGAAGGGCATCTATACGGTTCCCGAGACGGGCAAGGCGTTTCCCGATGAGGACGAGCGGACGATCTTCTTCAATCGTGCGTGCATGGCCGCGATCAAGGCGCTCGATCTGCATCCCGACGTGGTTCACTGCAACGATTTCCATTCCGGGCTCATCCCGGCGTACATGAGCCTCGAGGAAAGCGAAAATCCTCATTTCGCGCTCGCGGGGACGGTCTTCAGCATCCACAACCTTGCGTACCAGGGAATCTTCGGGCGCGATTTTCTGCAGAAGGCGGGTTTGAACCAGTCGCTGTTCACGCCGATGAGCCCGTTCGAGTACTGGGGCAAAGTGAACCTCATGAAGGTCGCGATCTCGTATTCGGGAATCATCAGCACGGTGAGCAAGACCTACGCGGAGGAGATCTCGAGCACCGAGGAGTACGGGTACGGTCTCGAAGGGGTCCTCCGCTCGCGAAAGAGCGACCTCGTGGGCATCCTCAACGGCATCGACACGAACGTGTGGGATCCCGCCAGGGACACGCTCATCCCGCACCGGTTCAGCCCGGAGTCCCTCGCCGGGAAGGGAGATGACCGCGCGGAGCTTCTCTCGGCGTTCACGCTTCCAGCGACGAATCGCGGCCCCGTGATCGGCATGGTCTCGCGGCTCGTCGACCAGAAGGGCTTCGACATCCTCGCCGAGGCGTTCGAGGCGATCATGCGGCTCGGCGTTTCGCTCGTCATACTCGGAACGGGCCAGGAACGATATCACGAGCTCTACTGGGGCTTCGCGAAGAAGTACCCGAAGCAGTTCGGCCTCAAGCTCGAGTTCAACGACCGGCTGGCCCAT
>JBEKAW010000249.1:0-3709 GCA_050015715.1 Candidatus Krumholzibacteriaceae bacterium | reverse complement strand
GGGCCCAACGCTCGCCCGCGAAGAGGCTCCCGGGGGGCATGACCGTCTCGAGCAGGGCGCGGTGCCGGAGCGTCCCCGTCCCGCACAGGATGAACGGTCCCCGCGCCGCGTGCGCCTCGAGGAGAGACCCGAGCGCTTCCGGTTTCGCCGAAAATACCGGCGCCATCTCCCGCGGCGAGCCGTCCCCGGTCTCGTAGAGCCCCCCGTACACCTCACCGCGGCGGGCGTCGATGAGCGGGAGAACGGGACGAGCCGCATAGGGAAACGCCGCCGCGAGCACGGCGCAGCTTTCGACCGGCACGACAGGGACGCGCCGCACGGCGGCGAAGGCCTTGACCGTCGCGAGCGCGATCCTGAGCCCCGTGAAGCTCCCCGGGCCGTAGACGACGGCGAAGAGCTCGACGGCGGAAAGGGCGACCTTCACGGAGGCGAGGCACGCCTCTATCGCCGGGAGCAGTGTCGCCGAGTGGGTGTCGCTCGCATCGAAGAGAATCTCGCCGAGAACCTCCCCGCCGCGGCACACGGCGACGCTACCCCGCTGGTGAGACGTATCGAGCCCGAGGACGAGGGGCTCTCCGTTCATCGCGTGCTCCTCTCGATCTCGTCGAGGAACTCCCCGGGGGCCTCGATCGTCAGCCTGCGGCTCGTCTCTCCCGCGAACTCCATGAGAATCCGGACGTCGGCGTCGAGCGCCCCGGGCGGCAGCCGGTCCCCCCATTCGACGAGCACGACGGCGCGGCCGTCGATCGCGTCGAACAGCCCGATGCGAACGATCTCGTCCAGCCCATCGAGACGGTAAAGGTCGAAATGCATGACGGGAACGACGCCCGTGTACTCCTCGGCGAGAATGAAGCTCGGAGAGAGCACCTCGTCGGAAACGCCGAGCCCCGCGCAGATCCCCTTCGCGATGAGCGTCTTCCCGGCGCCGAGCCCCCCCTCGAGCGAGAGCACGGCGCCGGCCGGGACGAGCTCCCCGATGAGGCGTCCGATCGCGAGCGTGGCGGCGGGCGCCTCGCTCGAAAGAACGAGGCGCCGCCTCGCTCCCTCGAACCGCTCGAGGCGCCGGAGCGGCGCTCTGCCCCGCGCCTTCGTTTTCCGCCGGGTCCCTCCCGCGCTCATCAGCTACCTCGGCTTCAGCGTCACGCCGGGGATAATCATCTCCTCGAGAGAAATGCCGCCGTGCTGGAAGGTCCCCAGGTACTGCCGCTCGTATTCATGAAACTTGGTCGGATAGACGAAGTAGTAGTTCTCCTTCGCGAGCACGTAGTTCTTGGACGGGCTCTCCGAGGGGAGCTTGAACTCGAGCGGCTTGCGAATGAGGAGCGTCTGCCGCGGATCGCTGTTGATGTTCTCGCCGAACTTGTACCGGAGGTTCGTGGAGGTGTCGCGGTTCCCGTGGACGAGGCTCGCCCGCGCTCCGAGGACCGAGCCGTGGTCCGTCGTGATGATCACGGTCGCGTTGTGCTTCGAGATCTTCTGAAGAATCTCGAAGAGCGCCGAGTGGACGAACCACGACCGCATGAGCGAGCGGAAGGCGCTCTCGTCGGGGGCGATCTCCTGGAGGATCTCGCTCTGGCTGCGTCCATGCGCGAGAATGTCGAGGAAGTTGAACACCATGGCGACGAGATCGATCTGCCGGTAGCTCTCCACCTGCTTGCGGATCTCGTTCGCCTCCTCGATCTCGTAGATCTTGATATACTTCGAGGTGATCCCTCCGAGCCCCGCCCGCGAGAGCTGCTCCAGCATGAAATTCTGCTCGAAGCGGTTCTTGCTCAGCTCGTCCTTGGAGCGCTCGAGCCACTGCTCCGGCACGCGCTTCTGGATCTCGGAGGGAAAGGCCCCGGCGAAGATCGCGTTTCGCGCGTACGGGGTCGCCGTCGGAAGGATCGAGTAGTAGCATTCCCTTTCCACATTATAGTAGGGGGCGAGCAGGTCCTCGATCTTGAGCCACTGATCGTACCGCATGCAGTCGATCAGGATGAAGTACACCTTCCTCCGCTCCTTGAGGTGCGGAAAGACGTAGCGGGCGAACACGTCGACGCTCAGGGGGGGGCGCTCCCCGCCGTGGATCCAGTCGCGGTACACGCGCTCGATGTAGCGGGCGAAATCGGCGTTCGCCTTCTTCTTGAGATCCTGGTGCGTCTGCTCGAACCCCGTCTCGCTGAACCGGTCGAACTCGACGTCCCACGACGAGAGCTCCTGGTGGATCCTGATCCACTCGCGCCAATCGGGGGACGAGCGGAGGCTCCCGTCGAGGCGCTGGTACGCCTGGAGGTAGTCCTTGCCGACCACCGTCTCCTGGATGCGATGGGAGTCCAGGATGCGCTTGGCGGCCGTGAAGATCTGGAGCGGGTTGACCGGCTTGAGGAGATAGTCGTCGATCTTCATGCCGATGGCCTGATCGACGAGGTCCTCCGCCTCGTTCTTCGTGATCATGATGACCGGCAGGTTCGAATCGATCTCCTTGATGTCCTGGAGCGTCTCGAGACCGCTCTTTCCGGGCATCGTCTCGTCGAGGAGGACGAGGTCGAACCGGCCGGCCTTGAGCGCGCCTACCGCCTCATCGCCGCTCGATGCGGCCGTGACCTCGTAGCCCTTTTCCTTGAGGAACATGATGTGGGAGCTCAGAAGATCGATCTCGTCGTCGACCCAGAGAATTCTCTTTTCCTTCGCCATGCGCCCTCGCTCCCGGCGTTCCGTCAATCGACGGGAAACGTGATGAGGAACGTCGTTCCCTTGCCCGGCTGCGTCTGGAGAACGCGGATCGACCCGCCGTGTATGTCTTCCACGATGCGCTTCGCGAGCGAGAGCCCGAGGCCCCACCCGCGGCTCTTTGTCGTGAAACCCGGCGAGAAGACGCGCTTGCGCACGCCGGGGCTCATTCCCTTGCCGTTGTCGCTGAAGAGTATCTCGACGCGCTTCTCCCGCTCGTTCATCCTGCATTGAATATGAATCTTTCCCTCGTCCCCCGCAATCGCGTCGAGGGAGTTCTTGATCAAGTTCTCGAGCACCCAGCCGATGAGCTCCCTGCTGCACCGGATGAGAGGAAGCTCGTCGAACTCGGTCGTGATCGTCGAATTGATCTTGAGCATGGGGCGCCTCCGCTCGAAGTACACGACCGTCTCCTCCACGATCGGCACGAGCTCCAGGAGATCGAGCTTCGGCGCGGAGCCGATCTTGCTGAAGCGCGCCGATATCTTGCTGAGCCGGTCGACGTCGATGGAGACCTCATCGACCGCCTGGGCGAGCTTCGCGGAGCCCGGCGTCGAGGCCATCTCCTCCCGGATGAGCGAGAGCCAGCCCATGATCGACGACAGCGGCGTCCCGAGCTGGTGCGCGGTCTCTTTCGCCATGCCGACCCAGATCGAGCGCAGCTCGCCGGTCTTCACGGCGCGAAAACCGAGGAAACCGAAGAGCACGAACACGACGAGGACTCCGAGCTGGACATACGGGGCGACCGCGAGCTCGCGGGTGAGCGCGGAGGGCCCATAGTAGAGCCTGGCCCTGGAATCATCCGCCACGATTGGTATCGGCTTGTTGGTGCGCTCGAACGAGCGCGCCTTCTTGAGCACCTCGGCCAGGAGCGAATCGTTGGGCACGAACGGATTGAAGCGCCGGATCCTCTCGAAATCGACACCCTCGAAGGGGATCCCGATCCCGTTCCAGACGACCGGTCTCCCGACGTCGTCGGTGATGATGTAAGGAATCG
>JBEKAW010000248.1:0-3727 GCA_050015715.1 Candidatus Krumholzibacteriaceae bacterium | reverse complement strand
GGGACTCGATGACGACGACCTTCGTTGTGCCGGTGATCGCCGCGCGAACCGCTTCGGCGTCCGTGGCGACGAACGAATACGTGATGCCGATTCTCTCGAACTCGTCCGTCGCCAGCGCGTGCGTGCCCCCGTACAGCTCGTCCTGCATGACGACGTGGTCACCCGAGCGGGCGAACGCGAGTATCGTCGTCGACATCGCCGCCATCCCCGAGCTGAAGAGAACGCCGTCCTCCGCCCCCTCGAGAGCGCAGACCTTCTCCACGACCGCCCGCTGGTTCGGCGTGTTGAAGTAGCGGGGGTAGGGGAGCTCCTCGCGATCGATGTACTCGAAGGCCGAGGAGGTGAAGACGGGCGTATTGATGCCGCCCGACGCCTTGTCCCGGTAGCTTCCGCTGTGAACGCACCTGGTCTCGCGCTTCATTCGTCTCCTTCCCTCAAGGATCTACTTCAGCCACTCGCCGTAGAGCTCGCTCCGGCGGTCAGGGAGAAAAAGTCTCCGCGCGTGCGAGCGGCGGGCCGCCTCGAGATCGAGGTCGCAGAGAAGAATTTCCTCCGTGCCCTTCGCCGCCCGGGCGATCACCTCGCCGGCGGGATCGCACACGAAGGACTCCCCCGCGAAATCCAGCTTCGGCTCTCTCCCGACGCGGTTCGCGAGCGCCGTGAAATAGCCGTTCTGGAACGCCGCGGTCCGCAGCTCGGCCTCGTAGAGCCCCTCGGGCCACTCGTCGACCGCGCCCGCCTGCGGCACGACGACGACCTCGGCGCCGGCGAGGGCGAGCGCGCGCATGTATTCGGGATAATGCCTGTCGTAGCATATCGCGACTCCCACCTTCCCGAACGCGGTCCGGTACACGGGCGCGCCGAGGTTCCCCGGCGTGTAGTAGCCCCGTTCATGGAAACAGGCGTAATCGGGAACGTGGACCATTCTCGTTTTCCCGAGAATCCTCCCGTCGGAGTCGATGACGGGAGAGGAGTCGTAGGTGCGGCCGCCGTCGCGCTCGAAGAGATTCAGCACGACGGCGACGCCGAGCCGGGCCGCGCGCGCCGCGAAGGCCTCCGTCGTCGGCCCGGGAATGGTCTCGGCGAGGCTCGCGACGTCGGCCGGGGCCCGCTCCTGCGGATAGAACGGCTCGAAGGCGAGCTCGGCGTAGCATACGAGCTCCGCGCCATCGCGCGCGGCCTCTTCGAGCGCTTCGAGGCCCCGCGCCCGGTTCGCCGCCGTGTCCTTCGTCGCGCGCTGCTGCACGAGTGCGATTCTCATGCTCTCACCGGAAGATGATCTTCACGAGAATCGCGATCGGAACGATGACGATGAGGAGCGGCGCGAAGACGGGCAGGACGATCGCGAGAAGGATCACCCCGACGAGCCCGAGAATCCCGGCCGTGAGAAGCCCCGCGCTCGACACCACGAGCATAACGATGAACACGACGAGGAGTATCGCCCCGATCGCCACGAGGAGCCCCAGCATCATTCCCCCGAGAAGGCCGAAGACCGCGAGAATGTGGGGGAGAAAGATCGCGGCCAGGATCGTGATCACGCACAGAGCCAGAATCGAGCGTTTCATCACTTGCCCCCGAGATTGTCGGCAGCGAACTGCCAGTTGATGAGCTTCTCGATCACGGCGCCCACGTAGTCGGCGCGGCGGTTCTGGTAGTCGAGGTAGTAGGCGTGCTCCCAAACGTCGATCGTGAGGAGCGGCTTCATTCCCTGCGTCATCGGGTTGTCGGCGTTCGAGGTCTTGACGACCTTGAGCTTTCCGCCGTCGAGGACGAGCCATGCCCAGCCGCTTCCGAACTGTCCGGTCGCGGCCGCCGCGAGCTCCTTCTTGCACGCATCGACCGAGCCGAAGGACGAGTCGATCTTCTGCTTGAGGGCGGCCGGCGGCTCTCCGCCGCCGTTCGGCTTGAGGCTATTCCAGTAGAAGGCGTGGTTCCACGCCTGCGCGGCGTTGTTGAAGATCGCGACCTTGTCGCTCTTGCCGGCGGTCGCCATGATGATCTTCTCGAGCGGCATCCCGGCGAGATCCGTCCCGTCGATGAGCTTGTTCAGGTTGTCGATGTAGGCCTTGTGATGCTTGCCGTAGTGAAAGCTGATCGTGTTCGCGGAGATCACGGGCTCGAGCGCGTTCGCCGCGTAGGGCAGCGGGGGTTGGGCCAGCGGCGCCGGGCCGCCCGAGGCGCCGGCCATCGCTCCGAACGCGAAGATGCACGCGGTCGTGGAGGCCGCGCCGATGAGCTCGCGGCGGGAGAAGACGCCGGCAAATCGATCATGGATTCGACCGTTCATGATGCCTCCTTTTCCGGGCGGCGTCCGGAGCGCGGCGGCAGCCGGCCCCCGTGCCGTCCGCGGATAATTTATCACAATCGAGAGGAATTTTGGAGTATTCTTATCCGGCTGCCCGCTAGCGGCAGGCAAAAAGGGTGATTCGCAATGAAGTTACGTTGGCTTGGGTCCCCGTCCGTCGGGGGAAGCAGGCGCCGGGTCCTCTCGCTCCTTGCTCTCGGAGGCCTCTTGATTCTGCAAATGTCCTGCGCCGTGCCGCGCATGATCTGGCCGCAGGAGAACATCCAGGCGCTCGAGCTCAACTCCCCGAAGCTCGACAAACGGGTGCTCGTGGCCGCGCGGAGCAGCGAGTTCAAGGACGCGGTCGTCGCGAAGATCAGGGATTCGTTCATGGGGATACCGGTGTACGTCAAGTTCATCGGCGTCGACGACCTCGAGAAGGAGAAAGCCGGAAGCTACACCGCCGTCATTCTCGTCAGCATGTGCATCGCCGGGGGATTCGACCGGCACATCGATGCCTTCATCGGACGGGAGAGCGACCAGCACAACATCATCATTCTCACGACGGCCGGCGACGCGAACTGGAAGCCCGACAAGAAGGGCAGAAACTACGACGCGATCACGACCGCCTCGATAAAGACCGACGTGGACAAGATCGCAGGCGAGATAATATCGAAGGTGCGCGCTCTGCTGGCCGCGAGCTGACGGCGGAGGCGGCCCCGGCAAATATGGGCAAAGAAAAAAGAATCCACCTCGAGCTCGAGGACGGGACGATCGCCCACGGCGTCTCTTTCGGCGCCCCGGTGTCCGTGTCGGGCGAGGTCGTCTTCAACACCGGCATGGTCGGCTACCCCGAGGCCCTCACCGATCCTTCGTACCGGGGGCAGATCCTCGTTCTCACGTATCCTCTCATCGGGAACTACGGCGTTCCGCCTGCGGAGTGCGAGCGGGGTCTCCTGAAATACTTCGAATCCGAGCGCATCCAGGTCGCGGGCCTCGTCGTCTCCGAGGCGAGCGGCGACTACAGCCACTGGAACGCCGCGAAGAGCCTCGCGGAGTGGCTCGTCGAGCACGGCGTCCCGGCCATCCAGGGAGTGGACACGCGCGCGCTCACGAAGAAGATCAGGCACGAGGGAACGATGCTCGGCCGGATCGTGTACGACGATGCGCCTCCTTTCGAGGATCCGAACGCGAGGAATCTCGTCGCCGAGGTGAGCGCGAGGGAGCCCGTCGTCTACGGCGATGGACGCCCCACCGTGCTCGCCGTCGATTGCGGCATGAAGAACAACATTATCAGATGCTTTCTCAAGCGCGGCGCGAGCGTCGTGCGGGTGCCGTGGGATTTCGATTTCAATTCCGGCGAATATAAATACGACGGGCTGTTCGTTTCGAACGGCCCCGGCGATCCGAAGATGTGCGGCGCGACGATCGCTCACCTGAAGG
>JBEKAW010000247.1:0-3745 GCA_050015715.1 Candidatus Krumholzibacteriaceae bacterium | reverse complement strand
CGTCGTAGATGTCGTCCTGATTCGTGAAGGGCGCGAGCCGCCCGGTGAATGCCCCATACATCGCCGCGGCCGCGGGCGCGCAGTACATCTTGCAGTGCGGGCAGTTCGGCGCATGGTTCCAGGGATGTATGTTGTGATTCCCGTCGACGGTGCACAGCATATTCGTGTCCTTATGCTGCCAGATCTGCGGGACGGCGAGGGTAACCTGGGCCGCGAAAGCCGTCGCCGCGACACCCGCGACGAGCGCGATGATTGTGAAAGGAAGTATCAAACGCTTCATAGCGTTTCCCCCTCTCGTGCGATGTTGACTTGTCCCCCGGACATACTGCGAGGGTCGAGCTTTGCATTGTCATAAAGCAGAGTAACTCATGAGCCGCAAGTGGGTATTCTACCCTATATTCGTTCGGCTGTCAATGGCCTTTGACGGGGGGATAGGGGAGATTCGACCCGGCGGCGCTCCCGGCGCGTATCCGAAGCCATATCAACGCGTTATTATCAGGCCATCGTCGGAAGAAACTGCGCCGCATTGGCGATCACGAGAATGTCCCGATCGGGGATCCCGTCGAGGAGATACTCCGTGAAAGCGTCCTTCCAGGGACAGATTCCGAAGCGCGACGCGAGCGCGTCCGGAAGCATTGACCTCAGGTAGATCGACAGCCGCGCCGTGAGCTCATGCGTCGATATCGCGGTCTGGGAGTTCAGCGTGTAGCGCCGCCGCACGGCGTCGGGCACGGTGTGCCGGCCGCCGTCGAAGGCGCCCAGGTATGAATCGGAGCCGACCCCCTCGGAGCACGCCGCGGCGGCGAGCAGGAGCCCCCCCTCCTCGAGAGCGAAGGAAGCCTGCCGCAGCGCCTTGTGGCTCTGGAGCAGGTTGATATCCTTCGGATAGCCGCCGGCCGACACGATGACGGCCCGGTAGAGGCGATCGATCGGAAGACGGAACGCGGACGAGACGAAATCGCATGCGGCGCGGTGCGAGGCGTCGAGCTCGCCCGCGTTGATGAAGAGGCTCCCGCCGGCGTCGTCGGGAACCGAGTTGATCGCGAACGTGCGAGCGCCGAGAAGCCTGGCGCCCGCGAGCATGTCCTCGTGTACCGGATTTCCATCGAGGTTGCCCGGGCGGCACCCGGGGGAAAGTCCCTCGCCGGGGTCCTTCTTGAGCGAGAGACGATGATTCGCGAGGATCGTTCTCTCCCCCGCGATACCCGGGAGAATGAGCTTGCGAGCGCCGCCGAATCCCGCGAAGTAATGAAAGGATACCGTGCCGAGCGCTATGACGAGCCCGGATTCCGCAACGGCCTTGCTGAACAGGCACGGGGTCCCCGCTCGGGTCGTCCCCGTCTCGACGAGCGCCGAGACGTCGCTCGCGTCGTGCTCCCGCACGCGCCAGCGTCCGGTCGTCTCCGCGCCGAGATGGGCCTCGAGCTCGGCCGGGCTGTGAGCGCGGTGCGTGCCGAGAGCGAGGACGACCTCGACTCTCCCGGGGCCGGCCCCCTGCTCGTCGAGGAACCGGAGGAGCCATCCGAGGAGTCTTCCCGTGCTCGCGCCGCGCGTGAGATCGGAGATCAGGATCGAGATGCGCCCCGTGCGGGGAATCTGCCTCCTGAGCGGCGTGGAGCGGAGCGGCTCCTCGATCGCGCGAGCGAATGCGCGTTCCGCGTCGCCGAGGGACGGCGGGAACGAATCCCCCGCGACCCGCACGCCGTCCCGCGCGGGAAGATCGAGATTGAAAACGCCGTCGTGATAGCGAAGGGCGACTCTCACCGGAACCCTCTCACGCACGCTTTCGCGCGGCGCGGGCCGCGCGTGCGCAAACAATCAACCTGGAATGGATCAATCGGGTAGAATATGGGTGCCCGCTTTTCCCCTGCAGGCGTCGAGAAGCATCGCGGCATCGGAGATGATGACCCGCTTGCCGCCTGACTCGAGAAAATCGATCGCCGCCTCCATCTTGGGGCCCATGCTTCCCGGCGGGAACTCCCCCTCCCCGAGGAGCTTCCGTATCGCGGAGAGCCTGACCTTCCGCAGCGCCTTCTGCTGCTTCGTGCCGAACCGGACGTACACCTCGGGGACGCTCGTGAGGATAACGAGCCGCTCGGCGTGAACCATCTTCCCGAGCACGGCCGCCGCGCGATCCTTGTCGATGACCGCTTCGACGCCGGCGAGCCGCGCCCCGTCGCGCACGACCGGGATGCCGCCGCCGCCCACGGCGATGACCACGGCGCCGAGCTTGAGAAGCTTCGCGATGGTCTCGGCCTCGATGATCTCGAGCGGACGCGGCGAAGCGACGACGCGCCGGTATCCCCGGTTCGCGTCCATGATCATGTGGTAACCCTTTTCCTTCTCGATCGCCCGGGCTTCCTCCGGACCGTAGAAGAGGCCGATGGGCTTCGTCGGGTGCTTGAACGCCTCGTCATCGCCGGAGACGAGGACCTGCGAGACGATCGCGACGACGTCGCGCCGAACGCCCAGGGCGTTCAGCTCGTTCCCGAGCGACTGCTGGATCATGTACCCGATTCCGCCCTGCGAATCGGCGCCGCACACGTCGAGGGGCATCGGCGGGATGCGGCTCTTCACCGCTTCGTTCCGTTCGACGATATTGCCGACGATGGGCCCGTTTCCGTGCGTGATGATCACCTTGCGGCCCGAAACGATGAGACTGGCGACCTGCCGCATCGATGTCGACGTGAGGACCCGCTGCGCCTCTATCGTCCCGCTCCCGTTCGTCGGTATGATCGCGTTGCCGCCGATGGCTATGACGTCTATGCCCCGCACGAGAACTCGCCTCCCCAAAAAGAAGTCCCCTGCTGAAAGCGTCCGCTCTCAACAGGGGCACACGGTCTATTTCGGTATCTTACTTCAGGGCGCCCCGTATCTTGTCGAGCGCCTTCCGGATGTTCTCCTGAGAGTTCGCGTATGAGAACCTCAGGTATCCTTCGCCGTACTTCCCGAAGCTCGTGCCGCTGAGACCGGCCACGCCTGCCTTTTCGAGCAGGAACACCTCGAGGTCCTTCGACTTCATGCCGGTGCCGGTGATGTTCGGGAACACGTAGAAGGAGCCCTTGGGCTTGAGACATTTGAAGCCCGGAATCGAATTGAGGCCGTCGACGATGAGATCGCGGCGCGCCTTGAACTCCCTGACCATCTTCCGCGACTTCGACTGGGGACCCGTCAGGGCCTCGATTCCCGCCACCTGCGTGAAGCTCGCCGTGCAGGAGTTCGAGTTCGTCTGAAGCCGCGCGACGGCCTCGGCGAGCTTGGGCGGCATGATGCCGTACCCGAGCCTCCATCCGGTCATCGCGTACGTTTTCGAATGCCCCTCGAGGAGAATGGTCCGATCCTTCACCTCGGGAAAATCGTAGATGCTCACGTGCCTGCCCTCGTAGACGATCTTGCTGTAGACCTCGTCGCTCAGGATCCACGCGTCGTACTTGTCGGCGAGCTCGGCGACGGCCTTCATGTCCTTCTTCGTGAGCATGCCGCCCGTCGGGTTCTGCGGAGAGTTGACGATGATGAGCTTCGTCTTCTCGTTCACGAGCGTCCGCAGCTCGTCGACGTCGAAGGAGAAGCCCTTCTCCTCGCGCAGCGGGATCGGGACGGCTTTGGCGCCGACGAAGTTGATGACCGACTCATAGATCGGAAAACCGGGGTTCGGGTAGATGACCTCGTCCCCCTCGTCGACGAGGGCGAGAATGGAGAAGAAGAGAATCGGCTTGGCGCCCGGGGTGATGACGATGTTCTCCGG
>JBEKAW010000246.1:0-3782 GCA_050015715.1 Candidatus Krumholzibacteriaceae bacterium | reverse complement strand
GATGTCATTACCTCGGTCGCGTCGTCGTGGCCGCCGATGATGATACTGCCGTAATCGTGCTGATGTTGCTTGGACATCTTTACCTCTCTCCGTTGGTGGTCCGACCTCAGCCCTGCTCGAGAGGTCGGCCCGCTCCCCATTATGCACGCGGGACCGTTACCTCCTGATCGTTCCCATGCCCACCCTCCGCGTACGTGCCGGCCACCTCCGGACCGCCTTCGATTCCCTGAAGGGAGCTCGCCATACGCAGAACCAGACTTGCATCGATTATCGGAAATTCCTCTTCCCCGATATGCAGAAGAGACTTTGCGAGCGAGGCCCAGCCATCGCCCGTGACCTGATCGGCAAGGCAATCGACCGAATGGCTCGCCCCGTCGACGAGGAGCCCGACGCGCTTTTCGCCGAGACCGATGACGAGGACGCGGTCGGGTTTGCCGGACGTCTCGAACTCGTCGACGACGGCGATCTCCTCGATCGCGAAGACGGGAACGCGGACCCCCGCGACCGTCACGCACCTGCCGCCCGCGTTGCGCTTCGACTCGATCGCGTTCATGCCGAGCGTCGTGTCGACGGCGTGGCACGGCACGGCGAGCCGTTTGCCCGACGCCGTGACGAGCTGGTAATCGACTTTCGTCCGCGTCCGCGGCAGCGTGAACATGAATCTGGCCTCGCTTCCGCCGCCGGGTTCGAGCCAGAGGAGCGAACCGAAGCTCTCGATTCTGCTCCGCACCTCGCGGAAGCACTGATAGAACGTCCCCGCGTCGTCCCGGTCGATCTCCGAATCGCACAGATAATCGGGACCGTTATCCTGTATCTTCGCGACGAGGTACGATCCTTCGCTCCGGATGTCGACGCCGATCGTGAGCGAGAGCTCGTCCCGCACCTCGTATCGCCTGCAGATGTCGAATATGCAGCCGCTCAGTATCGCCGCGAGCGAGGACGCGTTGTCCCGGTCGAGCGTGAATTCGGTGCACCGGGTCGCGAGCCGGGCGTTCCAGCGTCTGAGGCGCGCGTACGTCCCGAAGAAATCCTTGAGTCCTTCGAGGACGACGCCGCACGAAATCTTCGCCGTGAACGGCTTGCTGCTCTTTCCGAGCCTCCGCAGCGTCTCCGCCGCGAGCCCCATGAAGAACTCGCTCTCGCCGAAGGAGACCTCGAGGTCGCGAACGGCCTTGTCGCCGCGGCCGGGCTTGTCGATGAATTCCTGGAACATGTCCCGCACGTTCGCGAGAGACTCGATGAGCCTCGTAAAGGTCGGCACCCGCTCGGCGATGCCGGGCTGTTCCGCCGCCCGCGGCGCCTCGGGGCGCGTGGGCGCGCTCAGGGAAACCGTCTCCGCGTCGGCGCCCGTAGGCTCGCTCGAGAGAACTTCTATTTCCTTGAGAAGCCCCTCGAACCTCTCTGGACGGGAGACCTCTTCGAACTCTCCCGCGAGGATCTCCGCGACGATCTGCTCCTCGATCTCGAGCACTTCGGACACGACCTGCGACAGATGCTCGTCCCAGCGTCGTCCCGAGCTCGCCGAATGCTCGAGGAGCTCTCGCAACGATTTCATGGTCCGGCTCCAGCCGTCGATGCCGAGCATCCTCGTGCTTCCCTCGAGGAGACGCGTCGCGAGGCATGCCTTGCGGATCGCCTGCTCGTTGAAGACGGCGCCCGACGTGAGGCCCATGAGGTCATTGAGCTTTTCGATGTGGTCGTTGACCTGCTCGCCGAACAGCCGTCTGTTTTCCTCTTTCAGTATTACCAAGAGGCGTCACCTCATCTCTTTTGCAGCGGAGCTTCCTCGACGTATTCGACCGCGCCGAGATCAAAGAGATCGTATATGGGTTCGTCATCCGCGCCCGTCCCGGCCCCGAGCGGCGCTTGCTCGGCCGATTCGAACACGACCTCGTCGTCGTCCTTGCGGGAAGCGGGCTCTTTCTGGACCGTCTTGCGCGCCGGGGCCTGGACCGCGACGTCGATCTTTCCCGTCTCTTCCTCGACATCCGTCTTCTCGACGTCGATTTTGAGCCAGCGGTGTCCGGGCATCTCCATCCAGCTTCCGCTCTCGCGCGGTTCCTCCGGCCGGTCCGCCGTTTTCGCTTCCGCCTCCGCCGGGCTCTTGAGATCCCTCAGGGAGGACATGTCCGAGTAATCCGATTTCGGTTCATCCTCGAGCGCCTCGGCCGCCCCGGGCGCGGGGCGACCCTCCGCGGCATCCAGATGCTTGAAGGAAAAGTCCTCATCGGCGGCCTTCGCCGCCTCGGCCTCGGGGCCTTGGTCGCTGAGCCCGCCCCATGACTTGCCGTGCTCGACGACGAATTCGTGAGATTCCTGCGGCTGTTCGAACGTTCCCGCGCGCTCACCGCGCGCCGCGGCCTCGCCCGCCATGTGAGCGGTGTTCGCCTTCGGCGCGAGGTCGGCGGCCTCGGGGGCGTCTCCCGAGAAGTCCTTCTGAAGCATTCCGTGCACGTCGTGGAGCTCGTTCCCGAGGCTGCAGAGCTGTTTCTGCAGATTGGCGCTCCGCTCCTCGATCCGGCGCGCGATCTCGACGATCGCGCGGAAGCCGCCGACATCGACGCCCGGCGCCTCCGGCTCCGCTCCGCCGATTTTTTCCTTGAGCGCGTAACACGTGCCGAGGAGCCCTTGCGCGATGCTGGAAACGGTGCCGCTCAACCTGTGGAAACGTTCCGCGGTCGAGCGCACGCGCTCGGCGAACGTCGCGAGATCGTGGTCGTCGACGTTGCCGCGCGCAGCCATCAGGGCGAGGTTTATCGCGATGCCGTTGTTTTCCTCGGAGAATTCATGGAGCACGTGCCCGCCGTCCTCGAGCTTGCGGACGGAGTTCTCCATGTCGGACACGATCGCCTTGAGCGCCTTCTCCTGCGAATCGGCGCCCGCGCCGCGCGTCGGGGCGGCTTCCTTCGTGACGTGTTCCGCGGCGCTTGCGAGCTCGCCGACGAAATTCGTTATCGCGAGAAGCTCTTCACTCGCGCCGCTTATCGCCTCGAGAATCCTGCCGTACGCGAGCGCCGCACGGGCGTAGGCGCGCCGTTCGGATTCGGTGCGTTTCTCGATCCCTTCCATCCGCGAGCAGTTCGAATCGATCAGCTGCTTCACCTTGCGGTAGACCGACGCGTATTCCTTCCCATCGAGCTCCGTGTCCCGGGAGCCGTTCCCGCCGAGGAGCTTGTCGATTTCCGATTCGAGCTCTTCACAGGCCACGCCGCTCGAGTCCTCGGCGAGGTCCTGGGAGATCTCGCGAATCTGATCGCCGTAGTTCTTGAGCACGGCCTGGAGCTCGGGGTACGACGAGAGGCGCGCGATCTGGGCCGGGTTCGTGAGGTCATCGATGCTCTCGGCCAGCGAGATCATCGTGCGGTAGTCCTGCCCCGAGTCGAGGTAGAACTTGTACTTGCGCACTGCCGAAGCTATGGTGAAATACGCGAGCAGCGATATGAGAACGACACCCGCGACGAGCGGGTAGATTTCCCTGAAAAAGAGATACGAATCGATGCTCCAGCCGGCCGAGCCGATCTTGATCCATTTGAGATCGACGTGGTAGAAGGTGATGAGGTAGCAGCCCACCCCGAGGCTCACGAACACGAGGAGAAGGGAAACGAAGGTTCCTATCTTCCACGGTGACGTGAGAACCGGCTTCTTGTCCTTCGGCATTCTCTTCTTCACTTTGCTCTCCTTGGTTTTCATATGCAACTCGAACGCCCCGGCGCATGACCCGCGCACACGGATATGGCTGTTATTTTTAATCGTTGCGGAATTTCGCAAGGATTATGCCAGGG
>JBEKAW010000245.1:0-3791 GCA_050015715.1 Candidatus Krumholzibacteriaceae bacterium | reverse complement strand
GGAAGGGGCCGAGAATGTCCTCGACGTTATTTCCGAATATCCACAGGAAGAGCATGTTTCCCGCGATGTGCGCGAAGCCGCCGTGGATGAACATCGAGGTGAAGAGCGTGAGGAATACCGGGTGCGGCCCCGGGTAGCGGATGAGCCCGGTGCCCGCGGTCACCTTTCCGACGAGATCGGCCAGATGCGTGATCTCGTACGGCGTCGCGCCGTACGAGGCAACGAAGGTCGTGCCGAGCCGCGCCCCGAGCGAGAGCTGGTATATGAAGACCGCGACGTTCGCCGCGATGAGGGAATAGGTGGCGATCGGTCTGCGCCGAGTCGGGTTGATATCCTTGAGCGGAAGAAACATGGTTTACGGCATCCGTATGAGCACTTTGAATGTATCGCGCCGCCGCGCCCGGCGAAACGCCGTTTCCCAGCGTTCGAGCGGATAAACGGCGCTCAAGAAAGGCGACACCCGGACCCTGCCCTTTCGAAGAAGCTCGAGCGCCGTCCCGAACGGCCCGCACCGGGAGCCCATGACCGTGATCTCGTCGACGACGAGGGGGGACGGGTTCCATTCGAGATTCTCGTGGTACGTCGATTTGAGGATGATCGTCCCGCGGGGCCGCACGAGCCGCGAGGCGAGCGGAAGCCCGGCGGGGCTCCCCGTGCATTCGATCACGAAATCGTACGCGCGCGGGAGCGAACGCGCGCGGCCCGGGACAAGAGTCGCGATTCCGAGGTCCCTCAGCGCGGCGAGCTTCCGGGGGTTCACGCCGAGGACGGCGAGATGCGCCGTCTTCGTCGAGAGCACCTGCGCGACCATCGCCGCGAGCCGCCCGTCCCCGAGGACGAGCACCCGGTCGCTCGCGCGGATCACGTTCCGCTCGAGTATCTCGCAGGCCGCGGCGAGAAGCTCCGTGAAGGCGGCCTCCTCGTCGCTCAGGCCGGCGGGGACGACGTGCAGATTTTCGACGGGGAGCGTGAGGTACTCCGCGAAGGCGCCGTTTCGTCCGCTGATGCCCAGCACGCTCCGCGACGCGCAATGCTTGCCGAGCCCCGCCCTGCACGCCGGGCACGTTCCGCACGGGACGTTTATCTCGCCGACGACACGGGCCCCGACGAGCCGCCGCGCGGGCGCGGATACGACGGTGCCGACGAACTCGTGTCCCGGGATGCCGCGAAACGCCATGTAGCCGCGCACGATCTCGAGGTCGGTCGAGCACAGCCCCGCGACGCGCACCTTGATCAACGCCTCGCCGCCGCGGCGGCGGGGCCGGGGTACGTCCGCGAGCTCGATTCTCTTTCCGTCGAAGAGGAGCGCCTTCATCCGGGATGTCATCAAACGACCTTGTCGGGCACCGTGAGATCCCCCGCGGGATCCTTCTCGCGCGCGGCCATGAGGAGCAGCTGGCCCGAACCGATGTTCGTGATCGCGTGCGCGACGCCGGGGCGGATCCGCACGCATCTCGTCTGGGCCTCGAGATGAAGCTCCTGCAGGTCCCCCGAAGCGGACCGCCACGTCAGCAGCCCGTCACCCTCGATGGGGCAGAGCCACTCCGCGACCCTCGGGTGGTTGTGGTTTCCCCGGGTAGCGCCGGGCAGGATGTGAACCATGTGAATGGTCTTCGTATCGATGCCGATTTCCTTCTTCTGCCACGGGAAGAGCACCCAGCCGCGTTCGTCGCAATGCCTGCACTCCTCGAGCGGGTAGGTCTCGATCTGCCCGCCCGTGTCGCCGTAAACAGTCTTTTGCATCGGCCACCTCAATTGTCTTGCTTCCGGTCAGGATTCTATCCTAACCTGTCAAAAATGCAAGGTCCTATGTGCATTCCATGAATCTCGGCACCTGGCAATCGACGGGAGGTTCGCATGGAGCCCGGCATGAAGAAGTACCTCATCGACGAGATAAGCGCGCAGGAGTCGTGGCGGCTCTTCAGGATACTCGCGGAGTTCGTCGAGGGCTTCGAAAATCTCGCGAACATCGGGCCCGCGGTCACCTTTTTCGGTTCCGCGCGGTCGACGGAGATCGAGTGGGAGTATCAGGCGGCCCGCGAGCTCGCCTCGAAGCTCTCCGCCGACGGCTGCGCCATCATCACGGGGGGCGGGCCGGGGGTCATGGAAGCCGCGAACCGCGGGGCGCAGGAGGGGGGCGGCGTGTCGGTCGGGCTCAACATCGAGATCCCGTTCGAGCAGCGTCCGAACAAGTACATCGACAAGATGATCGAGTTTCGCTACTTCTTCGTTCGCAAGGTGATGTTCGTCAAGTACTCGATCGCGTTCGTCATACTTCCGGGCGGTTTCGGCACCATGGACGAGCTCTTCGAGGCGCTCACGCTCATCCAGACCCGCAAGATCAAACCGTTCCCGGTCTATCTCCTCGGGAAGAAGTACTGGGGAGGGCTCATCGACTGGGTGAAGGACAACATGGTGAAGGAGGGGAAGATCTCGCCCGAGGACCTCGACATACTGCACGTGGTCGACGACCAGAGCGAGATCGTCGAGGGGATTCGCGCCGTGCGGAAGGCGCTCGATCTGATGACGTGAGATTCAGCGGGCGATGAGGTAGCCCGCCGTCAAGAGGGCCCCGGTCAGCGTGTGGCACACGATGGTGAGCGCGTTGGCCGGGGCCATCTCTTTCGGGACGCCGTATTTTCCCCTCGCGATCTCGATCGCCTTGAGCGCGAAGGGGAGCGCGCCGAGCGAGATGAGCGTCATGCGCGGCATGAGCCCCGCGGCGACCCCGGCTATCGTCGGCGCGAACGACGCGATCATGATCCAGCCGTAGGCGTTCGCCGCGCGCGGAAGCCCCATCCGCACGACGAGCGTACGCTTGCCCGCGCGCGCGTCGGCGTTCATATCCTGGAATTCGTTGACGAAGACGATCGCCGTTATGAGAATGGCGAGCGGCAACGACGCGACGACGCTCTCGAGGGAGACGCTCCGCGTCTGCACGAAGTAGGAGCCGGCCACCGCGAGGACGCCGAAGTTGAGCCCGATGAAAACCTCGCCGAGAGCGCGGCTCGAGAGCCTCACGGGCGGCGCGACGTAGAAAACGCCGCTCATGATTCCAATGGCCCCGAAGAGCAGGATGTACGGCCCGCGGAGCGCCGCGAGCGCGGCGCCGACCGCGACCGCGGCGGCGAGAAGCGCGATCGAGAGGGTCGCGACCGCCCGGGGGGAGATGAGCCCCTCCTGGATGAGGCGGCTCCCCCCCGTGAAGGGGCGGACGAACTGCGTGTTGAGGGCGTCGTTTCCCGAGAGGTGATCGAAGTAGTCGTTGGAGACGTTCGTGCCGAGGTGGATGAGGACGACTCCGGCGAGCGTGAGCGCGAAGAGGAGCGGGTCGAATGCCCCCGTCCGGGCGTGGGCGATGGCCGTTCCGAGGAGCACGGGGAAAACGCTTCCCGGGAGAAATTCGGCCCTGAGCTCTCTCAGCAGTATCGACGGCTTGATCATCAGTCCTCCCGGGATTCGCCGGAGCGTGGCTCTCCGATTCACCGGACACTATAGGAGATCGAAGCGCTCGTTTGCAAAGAAAAAAGGCCCCCGGGAACGAGGGCCCTGGAAGCGGCCAAGCCAGGCGCGGCGAGAAATAAAAAAGCGGAGGTCTCTGATCTCCGCTTTTTGCTCCGGCTCCGGTGTTGTTACCGCGGAACTCACTCTCTGACTAGATACCCCAAACGCTCTTGCCCCACACCGACTTGCCCCACACGCTCTTGCCGAGAAGGAGCATCGTGACTATGAAACTCATGTGTGTGAAGTGGAACATCTCGAACCTCCTTTTTCTTTCTCACCGTGGTCTC
>JBEKAW010000244.1:0-3824 GCA_050015715.1 Candidatus Krumholzibacteriaceae bacterium | reverse complement strand
CCCGCCTCGTATTTCTCGCCTCGATCGTGGCGAGTGTCTCCGTTCTCATCCTGAGCTTCTCCCGGGGGGGGTTCGTCGGGCTCGTGTGCCTCGTCGTGACGCTTTTCATCGTCGAGCGGAGGAGCAAACCGCTTCTCATCTCGGGCGTAGCGCTCGTCACGGCCGGGATCATCGTCATGCCGGGAGTCTACTGGGAACGGGTACAGTCGCTCTTCGACTTCGCCTCGCAGGGGAGAGGCGATGTCGCCATCACGACGCGCATCGAGACGATGCGGGACGCGTGGAAGCTCGGTATCGCCAATCCGCTTCTCGGCGTCGGGATCGACAATTTTCTGTCACGCGCGGCGTCGCTCAACCCATGGGCGCTCACGGTTCACAACACGCCCCTCCAGATCTTCTCCGAGCTCGGGATCTTCGCGGTGGCCGCGTTCGCCGGGATCGTCGTCTGCAATTTCGCGATCATCCGGCGGATGATGGCGCGGCGGGACGATCCCGAAGCCGCGCGGCTCGGGCGGGCCCTCCTCATGCAGCAAATCGCGATGCTCGCGACAACGATGTTTCTCCCCGGCGCGTACGAGATGGTCTTCTGGTTCATGCTCGCCCTGCCGGCGATGGCCGAATACGCCTACGGCCGGGGGGAGGGGATGGAGTCCCGCGGGGCGCTCGTTCCGAGCGGCAGGAAGTAGCTCTTCAGCTTGAAACACGAAAGGTAGAAACCGCCGCCGAGTGGTATGTTCACGAAGTCGTAGCTCGCCGCGAATCCTCTCTGCTCGACGATTCCACGCTCCTGTATCTTGATCGGCATCCGGCTGCGGTCCCATTCCCCGCGGTGGATCTGAACGTTGCCGAGAAGCAGGAGATCGGGCTTTCGCTCGAGGACGTAGGCTCCGTCGGACTTGAGGTGCCCCGGCTGCGTGCCGACGACGCGGCCGTGCCGCGCGATGTACGGCTCCGTGAGGCCGAGGATGTCGAGGACCGGCATGCCGGTGTAGTAGCCGATCGCCCCGGTCGAGCCGCAAGCGATGCTCGTTTCGGGCGGGAGAATCTCGGCGAGCCGCCGGCCGAGGAGCGCGAAGGCGCGGACCGTGAGCCGTTCGGTCGTGAACGATTCGTAGTTGACGGCCCCCGGGATCATGACGAGGAGAACGAGCATGGCGGCGAAGGCGGGAGCGCGCTGATTGCGCGCGGCGACCGCGGCGATACCCCGGGAAACGACGATCATGACGAGCGGCAGCGCGGGCAGGAGAAGCCGGTAGTGCGGCATCCAGTCGCCGCCGAGAACGAGAACGACGATCCCGCAGGCGGCGGCGAATGCGAGGGGGAGCGTGTAGCGCTCGTGCGGCTCCCCCGCGGAGCGCAGGAGCGCGACCCCCGCGACGGCCAGGTATCCATAGCTCAGAATGAATCCGAAGAGGTAACGGGCGCCGTTCTCGAGCATGAGGCCGGCGGGTCCGGTCTTCGCGTAGAAGGTGTTCGGCAGGAGCGCGTGGAAGTAGCGCCACTTCCAGACGAGGTACGGGGCATAGAAAGCGGCGGCGATGCCGAGTCCCGCGAGCGCGACGGCCGCCTTCCGCCGGCTCCGGACGACGAGATACGCGAAGGCGATCGCGTAGAGGAGCGTTCCCTCGGGTCGAACGAGACCGAGGAGGCCGAATACGACGAGCGCCGCGGCGGGTCGTTCCGTCGAGCGGAGGAGCATGAAGCCCGCGAGCAGGAGAAACGCGAAGAGCGGCATCTCGGAGCCGCTCAGACTCCAGACGGCGAAGGGGGGCGAGGCGGCGATGAGGAGGGGCGCAAGGAAGACGCGTGCCGTCTCGAGCCAGCCCGCGCGCCATCCGGCGCCGGCGCCCCCGCCGGGCGGGATATCGCGCCGCGAGGCGAGACCCGCGAGCGCGAGCGTGCCGAGGGAAAAGACGAGGCTCAGCACGCGGGCGCTCATGACGAGCGGAAAGCCGATCTTCCCGGCGAAGACGATGATGAGGAGCCAGAGAAAGTTCGTGTATCCCTCGACGTGCTCGCCCGGATTGAACGTGAAGCCGTCTCCCCGCACCACGTTCCGCGCGTAACGGAGCGTGATGAACGCGTCGTCGGGGATGTAGTTGAAGATGAGAAGACCGGCGATGACGATGGCGAGCGTCACGACGGAAAAGACGAGGATCCTCGTTCCGCCCCGCACGAAGATCTCCTCAGTTCTCGAGGAAAATCGCGTTGCAGGTGATCGTATTCTGGACGCCGGGGATCGTCTGGATCTTCTCGATGACGAACTTCCCGATCTCGTTGAAGGTCGATCCGTCGACGACCGCGATCATGTCGTACGGACCAGAGACGGCGTGCACGATCTCGACGTGCGGCAGCTTGGCGATACGGTTGTACACGTCCTGGGCGACGCCCGCCGTGAGATTGATGAGAACGAAGGCCTTGGCTCTCATTGAATCCTCCTCTCGAACGAGTGCTTGAGCGCGCATGCCCATTATGACAAAATGGGGCGGTCGTTTGCAATACGTTTCGGGGGGAGCCCGGTGCATCGAAAGCTCTTCGTCGTCGCCCTTGTCGCGCTGTTCTGTCTCGCCAACGTCACGCGGGCCGCGTACCGCTCGAGGGTCCAGGAGCCCCGCTTCGCGGCCGAGGGCGCGGCGCACTTCCGGTACACCGAGATGATCGCCGAAGGGAAATCGATCCCGGCGCTCGACGTGCCGGCACAGTGGCCCGAGGGACTGCGCGTTTTCCGCGAAACGTCCCCCTTCATGGAATATCTCTTCGGCTGGACGTGGCGGTTCATTCCGGGCGCGAAACCGGACCTCGCCGCTTTCATCCGGTACGGGACGGCGTTCTTGTTCTCGCTCGCGATCTTTCCGCTCTCGCTTCTCTCGGCGAGAATCTGGCGGAGCCTTCTCTCGGGGGTCGTCACCGCCATCGTCTTCGCCGCCGCGCTTCCCCTCGTCGCGCGCTCGAGCGGTTTCGATTTTCTCAGGGAGAACGTCACCTTCCCGTTCATCGTCTTTCACGTGTACTTCTTCGTCGCGGCGTGCGCCGAGGGAGGCGTGGCCTTTCCCGCGCTCTCGGGCCTCTTTCTCTTTGCCGCGCTCGCGTCGTGGCACGGGGCCCAGTTCTACTGCGTGCCGTTTCTCGTCTTCCTCCTCGTGCGAGCCGTCGCGGTCGAGCCCGGCGCGCGCGAGCGCCGCGCGGCGCTCGCCCTCGTCATCGCGATCGCCGCGGCCGGTGTGGCCGTTCCGTACCTGCGGGAAGGGCGCTTCCTGCTCTCAATCTCCGCGTCTCTCGCCGCCGCGGTGCTCGCGGTCGGCCTCATCGGGGCTCGGCGGCGCGGCGTGGGCACCCGGGCCGTGAGAGCGCTGATCGCCGCCCTCGTCATCGCCGCGGTCATCGGGCCGGGCGCCGTGTCGGGAAGACATTTCTCGACCTATTCGCACTTCTTCGATCTTCTGCTCTACAAATTCAGATATCTCGCCAAGCCGGAGGACCCGCGGCTCCTGCCGTTCGACGCGCGGGCCTTCTGGGTCGGCCCGTTCAATTCGCCGGACCCACTCCATTTCTTCGTGTTCGCCCTGCCCGTGCTGTTTCTGCTCTCGCTCTCGATCAGCGCTCTCGTGCGCCGCGCCCGGGAGAGGGATTTCGAGGGAGAGTTCATGCTCGCGTTTCTCATCCTGTGCTTCTTTCTTTTTCTCCTCATGCAGCGCCTGCTCCCGCTCTTCGGGTTCTTCGCGGCGCTCGCGGCGGGAGGGAGCGCCCAGGGCATGTTCGGGAGCCGGACTCTCCGGGGGATCGCGAAGCCCGCGCCGCTCGTCACGATCGCCGTCTTCGGGATC
>JBEKAW010000243.1:0-3826 GCA_050015715.1 Candidatus Krumholzibacteriaceae bacterium | reverse complement strand
GTCGATCACGGGCAGGCCCCTCAGCAGCTTCGAGTAGTTCTTCTCGCCGATCTCCCTCAGCGCCTTGCCCGATATGTCCGCAGTCGCCTCCTTCTCGAGGACGTCGGCCCACCAGATCGCCCCGAAAAGGAAGAACGAGCCGTACTCGTAGGGGATATTGAAGTACGGATCCGGCGGCGACACGTTCGGGATGATCGTCGCGAGGTGCGGCGGTGCCTCCCGTGCCGCCCACCATTGGACCCATCCGACGTACGATCCGCCGATCATTCCCACCTTGCCGTTCGACCAGGGCTGCGCCGCGAGCCACTCGATCGTGTCGTAGCCGTCCTTGGGCTCGTCGAAGAACGGGTTCCAGGTGCCTTTCGACGCGAACCGGCCCCTGCAATCCTGCACCGCGAAGACGTAGCCGCGGCGGGCGTAGAAACGGGCCTTGAGCTCGCTCATGTCCTTCTTGTACGGCGTGCGGAGGAGAATGACGGGGAATTTCCCCGCCGCGGACGGCTTGTAGACGTCCGTCGCGAGCTTCACCCCGTCCCGCATCGACACCATGACGTTCTTTTCGACGCTCACGTCGAACTTCGGCTGCGACAGGAGGGAGTCGGTCACGGGGTGCGCGCGCAGCGCCTCGTACCCCTCCCGCACGTACGCGGCCCTCTGGGCGGGAACGTCGGCGAGGCAGAGCTTCCCGTCCTTGTCGATCCATGCGGTTACGTCGACGCCGGGGAGCCCGTAGCGGTAGAGAGTGAAGGTCTGCGGCTGTCCGCCGATGAACCGCTCGACCGTTTCGAGCCTCTCGAGCGAGGAGTTCATGACGATGGAGGGCACGATGAAGACGGGAAACGTCTGTTTGCCGCCCTTCTTCTGGTCGTAGGCGCGGACGGCCAGGCTCATGAGGGCGGGGCTCATGTTCTCGAAGAGAACCGTGCCCGGCGGGAGATTGAGGGTGCTCGTCTTTCCGGCCGATGCGATGCTCGCCCGCGAGCCCTCCCTCGTCACGAGCGCGTTGCCCCGGGGGCTCTCGATGGCGATCGTCTTCCAGAGCCCCTTCTCGTCCACCGCGATCTTTATGGTCGCCGTGTAGCTCTGTCCCGCGACAGCGACCTTGATCTGCTCGTCGAATGTTCCCCCCGCGGACCAATCCGAATTGATCGTTATGATCGGCTCCTCATTCACGTAAACGGCAAATTTTCCAACGTCTTGCAGTCCGCTGAGCGGGAAAACGCCCTGCGTGAGCGAGTCGGCCGCAATCCCAGCGGGGCAGCTGAAGGCCGCGGCGGGCGATATGAGGGAAGCGGCGAGAAAGAGGAGCCCCAGAGCATGTAACAATGTGCATCCGCGCATGAGAATTTCTCCTTTGCGTTGCGGCCCGGAAGCCTGGCATTCGACCGTGCACCCGGCACAGAGCGCGTCCATTAAATCGCACGCGGCGGATTTATTCAACTGCTATCGCCGGGGGGGCATTTTCCATTTGACTAAAGTGGCATAATGGGTATATTTTACAGTTTCTTGAGACAATAAAATCGAATCGGAAGCGAGGGAACGTGAACAGGTCCACCAGACTACGAGCAATATTTACTGTTATCGTGATAGGGCTCTCCCTCTGGTTCCTCTGGCCGACGTATCGGCTTGCGACGATGAGCAAGGAGGAACAGCAGCAGATCGAGGTCGAGAACCCCGAAAAGATCGACAAGCTCCACAAGAAGGCGCTCAAGCTCGGTCTCGATCTCAGGGGCGGAATGCACCTCACGCTCGAAGTCGACGACTCCCAGCTCAAGGGTGAAGAGAAGAAGGACGTCCTCGACCGGGCGCTCGAGATCGTGCGCAACCGTGTCGACCAGTTCGGCGTCTCGGAGCCCACGATCCAGAAGGAAGGCACGAAGCGGATCATCGTGCAGCTCCCGGGCCTTCAGGATCCGGAACGCGCGAAGAGGCTCCTCGGGCAGACCGCGATGCTCGAGTGGCGCCTCATCCGCCAGCAACAGGAGGTCGCGGGAGTCCTCCGCAAGCTCGACGATAGTTTCAAGAGGATGTCAGGCGATTCGCTCGTCGAGGTCAACCCGGAGGCGGAAAAGGATACGATCGGCGCCGTTCCTGATACGGCCGCCGCGAAGAAGAACGCCGCAAAGCAGGGTGTCTCCAAGCAGGCCGCCGCGAAGAAGGGCGCAGCGAAGAAGGCTGGAACGAAGGCCGCCCCGGCCAAGGGCGAGGAACAGAAGCCTCCGAAGCTCAATCCCTTCGGCAAGGAAACGCCCGGCGAAAGTCTCTTCGCGAAGACCAAGGGCGCCGAAGAGCTGCCGCTCAACGTCCCCCTCGAGACGGTCGACAAGAACAAACCGTTCAGCTCGCTCTTGGCGAGCTTCTATCGCGACTGGGTCATGGTGCGTGAGGAAAACGTCCCCCTCGTCCGCAGGATGCTCGCGCGGCCCGAGGCGCTGGCGGCGCTTCCGAAAGACAGCGACTTCATGTGGTTCGACGATTGGATGAATCTCCCGGACGGCGGGAGGGGCAAGGCCCTGATGCTCGTCGCGAAGGATGAGTACGTGTCGGGCGCGAACCTCGTGGGCGCGGAGCCTCAGCAGAACCCGCAGACGCCGACGCAAATGTCCGTCGCCTTCACGTTCAACCGCAAGGGCGCCCGGGAGCTTTCGAGGTTCACGGGGGAGAACGTCGGGCGTTTCACCGCGATCATTCTCGACGGCAAGATCAAGTCGTTCCCCGTCATCAAGAGCAAGATTCCCGACGGGCGGGGCGTGATCGAAGGGACCTTCACCGACGTCGAGGCGCGCGACCTCGCGATCATTCTCAGGGCCGGCGCGTTGCCGGCGCCGATGTTCATTAGAGAAGAGCGGACGGTCGGCCCGAGCCTCGGGGCTGATTCGATCCACCAGGGCCTCATGGCGGGGCTTTACGGCGCCGCGGGGGTCGTCGCGTTCATGATAATCTACTACCAGCTCTCCGGCGTGATCGCCTCCCTGGGCATCGTTCTCACGATGGGGAGCCTCTTCGGCTTCCTCGCGTACTTCGGAGCGGCGCTCACGCTCCCGGGAATCGCCGGCCTCGTGCTCACGATCGGTATGGCGGTGGATGCGAACGTGCTCATCTACGAGCGCATCAGGGAGGAGCTGCGGAGGGACAAGACCATTCGCGCCGCGGTGGACGCGGGATACAACCGCGCCTTCCTCACGATTCTCGATTCGAACCTTACGACGCTCATCTCCGCCGTAGCCCTTTGGCAGTTTGGCACGGGAACGATCAAGGGCTTCGCGACGACCCTGAGCATCGGGATTCTCACGAGCATGTTTGCGGCGTGCGTGTTCTGCCGCTTGATCTTCGATCTCTGGGTAAAGCGGCCCATGAAGAAGCTGAGTATCTAACGTCGACGCATAGGAGCGCACATGGAGTTCTTTCATAAAACCAATATCGATTTCATCGGCTTCCGGTACAAAGCCATCATCATATCGTGGACGATCATCATTATCGGGCTGATCTCGGTGATCGCCAAGCACGGCTATAAGCTCAGCGTCGAGTTCAAGGGCGGCACGCTCGTCCAGATGAAATTCGACCAGAAGGTCCCGATCGCCGACATCCGGGCGTCGATGAAGCGCGCCGGATACGCCTCCGCGGAAATCCAGCAGTACGGGACGGGCGGAGACGAATACATCGTCAAGGTCGGAGGAGTGGCCGAGGGCGGCTACGCCTCCGAGCATCTCCTCGAAGGGCTCAACAAGGTGGCTCCCGGACTGAAATGGAGCGTCGTTTCGACGAACCAGATGGCGCCCGATCTCTCCAAGTCATTCGAAGGGGCCACGCTTCTCGTCGTCGAAGC